>JAGWJK010001088.1 GCA_028865845.1 Rhizobiaceae bacterium | reverse complement strand
AGATCTGCATCAGGCTGTTGGTCGAGTTCATGAAGGTCAACGCCGCAATTCCGATGACGACCAACGCACAACCAAACAGCCAGTAGCTGGGAGACAGGGCCGCCAGCGTACAGCCGAGCCCGAACATGGCAGCGCCAACCAGCAGGAATAGGAAACGCGGCTTTTCGCGGCGGGCAGCGAGCAGGGCGCCCGAGATCGTGCCTATAGCCATGATCGACGACAGGATCCCGTAGCCTCTTGCATCCGTGTGAAAGGCCTGGACCGCCATGGTCGAGGTGAAGATCGGAAAATTCAGTCCGAACGTACCAATTAAAAAGAGCATCGTCAGGATGACTTTCAGATCCGGGCGAGACCAAACATATCGCAGCCCTTCGACGAAGCTTCCTTTGCGCTGCTTTGCCCGCGTATTCGGATGCAATTCGGAGACGCGCAGCCACGACAGGGAGATCAGCACTGCAACGAAGGACAATCCGTTCAGCACGAATGCCCAGCCGGTCCCGACATAGGCGATCAGAAATCCGCTGACCGCCGGGCCTACCATTCTCGCCGCATTGAAAGAGGTGGAATTGAGGGCGATGGCGTTCGGCAGGTCCTGATCGCCGACAAGCTCGGCGACGAAAGTCTGGCGTACGGGAGAATCGAATGCCGTCGCACAGCCGAATAGCAGTGCAAACACATAGACATGCCATAGCTGAACGATGCCGGTGAGCGTCAGCACACCAAGTAGAAGCGCAAGTGCGCCCATTATCCCCTGGGTTACCACCAGAAGCTTCCGCTGGTTGAAATAGTCGGCTGCAAATCCGGTCCACGGCAGAAGCAGAAGCTGTGGGCCGAATTGCAGCGCCATCACGGTGCCGACGGCGGAGGCGTTATGGTGGGTGAGTTCGGTCAGGACGATCCAGTCCTGGGCCGTCCGCTGCACCCAGGTTCCAATATTGGAGACAAGCGCCCCCGAGGCCCAGATGCGATAGTTGAAGTTCCGCAGCGACCGGAAGGTGCCTGCCGAAGATGTCCGTGCGGGCGACACTAGAGCCTTCCTCCGTGGAACGTGCCAAAGTGCCGCGCGCTGAAGAGAGCGATGAGGAACATGCCCAGGCCAAGAGCGGCAGCATCACTCCAATTGCCCAATGCAAATTCGCCGACGTGGCAGACCAGCAGATAGCCGATGACGACGTTGAGCGATCCCCAGAGCACGTTCACGGTCGCTGACGACAGGCCTTTGCCGGGTGGCGAGGCGAAAGGGCTTTGAAATGGCCTGCCGGTTACGCCGCAGACGCAGTGCGGGACGGCATTTGCGAGGAAGGCGCCGCCTAGAAAATACGAGAGGAGATCAAGCACTTCCATGGTCATGCGTCCCTGGTGGTGAGCAAATCGATGATGTCCTGCGCCAGTCCGGTTTCGCCGAGCCGCGGGAACACAGTGTTGATGCTGTAATCGTGAGCTTCGGGGCGGAGATCCGTCATGGCGTCGATTGCCAGCGTCACATTGAACCCGGCTTCATAGGCCTGGCGTGCCGTGGCCTCGACTCCGGTCCCTGTGGCGACGCCGGTGAGGACGACTTGCGTCACGTTCAATGCCTTGAGCTTTTTTTCGAGATCGGTGCTCGCAAATGCTCCCCATGTCTGCTTCGTCACCACCATGTCGTCCGGCTGCTGGCTCAACTCGGGAATGAAGTCCGCCCATCCCTCGGCCTTTGGCACCTGCGGCCGGGATCGCTCGGTACGCCCAGGCGCCGTGCCCGTGACATTGACGAGCACGACCGGAAGCCTGCGCTTACGAAACGCTTCCAGAAGGGCGCGTGTGCGTTCGACGACGCCACCGATGGCGTGCAGAAAGGGCGCGTCGATAATGCCTTTCTGAAGGTCGACAACGATGAGGGCGGTTTGGGCATCGAGTGTGGTCAGAGCCATGGAACTTCTTTTCTAGAAATTGCAATATCGTACGGACTCGCAGTAGTGCTCAATCGGCGACGAGCCGCTCCAGCAGCGCGATGGCAGCGGCGAGCAACGCCTGTTCTTCTGTAGAAAGCTTGGCTTGAATGTTACGCGAGAGCCAATCTTCCCGCGCCGCTCTGCCCTTCCTCAGCCACTCCCGCGCAGCATCCGTCAGCGACAGGATCGTCTGCCGCCCATCGTTCGGATCGGCTGCGCCGATGACCAGCCCCCTTGATGCCAGCGGCGCGATCAGTGTGCCCATCGACTGCGGTCGCATGCCCTCAGCGCGTGCAAGGCTCGACACC
>JAGWJK010001087.1 GCA_028865845.1 Rhizobiaceae bacterium | reverse complement strand
GGCGGCCTTTGCCCAACTGCTTCACCGCCGTCACCTGCCAGGTAACATTGTATCGAGTACGCCATCGCGGCGGACAAGTCCGTGAAAAAGTGCTGCCGCCAGATGCATCAGCACGAGCGCGAAGAAGGCTAAGGCCAGATAGTGGTGTGCAGTCCAAAGCAGCGAGTGCAGGGTGTCGTTCTGTGGCAGAATCGGCGGCAGCCGTATGCCGCCGTAGAGCACGATCGGATAAGCGGCGGCTGATAACATCGCCCACCCGATCAGAGGCATGCCGATCATCAGCGCGTACAAGGCCACGTGAGACAGATGGGCGGCAAGCTTCATCGGTTCCGGGAGGTCCGCGGGCAAAGGCGGAGCGCCGGATATGAAACGGACGACAAGACGAATGAGGGCAAGGAGAAGAACGGCGATCCCCAGTGTCTTGTGCGTCTGCAGGAGCGGCACGTATAGCGGTACGACAGTGGAAACCATTCCGACCCCGATAAAGAGCATTGCCAGGATGGCTATCGCCATCAGCCAATGTAATAGGCGCTGAACGCCAGAGAAGCGTGTCTTGATGCTGTCCGTCATGGCTTCGCGCTCGCTTCAGTTCGAGGATAGTCGCTCGCTTCCGATGTCCGCAGTGCGTAGGATCTGGCATAGGCGGCCGAACGGGCCGCCGGGAACGGATCGTCGGAAACCTTGATGCCATCTGGTAGAATGGTCGGATCGAAATTGATGTCGCGACACGGGCCGTCGGCTTCCGGCTCGATTTTCTGAACGACCAGTGTTCCAGCTTCCACCGTGCGCCGCCAGGGCGGCCATGCCTTGGTCGGATCCGACGTCGGATCGGATGGATCGGCCACCGTCAGCACGAGCGTCCAACGCTGAGGCGAACTAGCGACGCGCTGGGTTATCTCTTCTTCCAGGTGATTGGGACCAAGCTTGGCGAAGTCCTCCGCCGTCATCGGCACGGCCTGCGCCTCAGGGCGCAGCGACCAACGCACCGCGTGTTCGGCGCCGGATCCATCCGTGAAAATGAACGCGTTGAGACTATTGAATGCCACCTCGGCATAGCTCGCCGTCCAGGGGGCCTTGGTCGCCCACTCGACGAACGGACCGAACTCCGGATGAGCGGCCACGAATCCCTTCATCGCCTCCGGATCCTTGCTCGCGGACGCCTTGAGCAGATCGTAGAATCCCTGCGGCGTGGAGACAGCGAAGACAGGCGGATCGATCAGAGCCATCCGCCAGATGTTGCCATCGGGCGCGGAGATCTGCACGCCGATTCCGCGAACGCGAACTGTCGGATCGGCTGCGTTCGGATCGGGGGTTCCGAGGTTGAAGCGCCCGAGGACAGGGTATGTCCCCGTGTCAAACATCGATGCACGCGAAATCGCGCTGCCGTTGCCATTCGCTTCGAATGTGCCAGTAAAACAGACGCCTTTTGCGTGGTTCCTTCGGTGCCCAAGGGCAGGGCCGCCAGGAGGTGCCAACGCATCAACAAGTTTAGTCGACGTGAGGCTATTAGGAGTGAGCCATCCAGCGGTGTAGGCGAACGCGCCAGCGCCGAAACCCACGACAGCCACTATCAATATAAAAGATCCTACAGCGGAACGTTGTGGGCCTGGCATCCAAGACTCTCCGTTCGGGTCGGTTCAGTGCTGAGGCGTCGAAGTCGGTGCAAGATGGCGGAAGCACAGGGAAGATGACACCCTCGCGCGACCACGTCAAATGCCTCCACGACAGAAGGGCCGCAACGTCGGGAAGATGAAATCAACCGACGGCAACAGTAAGGTTCAAGCAGGCGTGTCGCCGACGATTACGAAATCCATGTTCGCGGCTCCCCGGGAAGACACACGAGCGCTCACCTTGACCAGCGCGCCTTCAAAGCCTTGCGCTCGATATCCTTGGTAAAGAAAGCGGCCCTCAGGCAGACTTCTTGGAAGGAGCGCAGCTGGATTTGCTTCCGCTTCACCCTGTCGCCGCTATTCCCCTCCGCCAGGCTGCATGATGTGCGCCATAAAAAGCTGTCTCAACCTGTCTGAGTCTCTGGCACTGATAGCATCGACCATCTCGAAGTGTTCGCGCGAAGACAGGCGTGCCCGAGCCATGTCGGGCCATTGCGACATTGGAGAGGCGGGGACATAGCCGCGTAGCTCGATGACGAGTTTGACCAATTCGCGGTTGGCGCAGAGTTCTGCGAGAGCCACATGGAAGATCTGATTGGTCTCGTAGCGATCTGCAATGCCGCCATTTTC
>JAGWJK010001086.1 GCA_028865845.1 Rhizobiaceae bacterium | reverse complement strand
CGATAAAAGGGCGAGACCGGCAGAGCCACCGCCAGGAACAGCACCATGCCGCACACGGCAAACAGGATCGCGGTTCGCAACCCCTCATGGAAGGAATGGAGCCAGACCAGCCAGCCTATCAGCATGAAATAGGCAAGATGTCGTGCCGCCGACGCGCCGACATAGCGCACCAATGCGATAATGATGACAGCTATGACTGGCGGCGCCCAAAGCGTCCATGCCGTCCAGCCCATCCAACGGCTGCTTTCATCGTCCCAGAGATAGAAACTGCAAAACGTCCAGGCGAGAAAGCCGGCAAGCACGATGAGGCTGCCGTTTTTGAACAGGAAAGCGGCAATGGCGGCGATGGCAAACCAAACCGCGATCATGGTTAGCTCGTCGCCCGTGATATTGTACATCTGCCCGATCAGCGACATGACGCCGCCGAAACTGATCGTGCCGAGAAGCAACAGGGCATTGGCGAGAATGGTGCGGCCGCGCACCAGACAGTAGGCTGCGCCGAGATAAAACGCCCAAATAAGCGCCACAAGGCCGAAGAGCCTGACGATGCGCGGAATCACATCCCAATTCGATGCAACGAAAAGCAGGATCGCCGCACCAACAAGCACCGCCGCCATGACCGTCAACACGCGGCCGAGGCTGAAACTTGCGGGACGGGCGTCATATTCGGCAAGTATTGCCGCGGCGGTCGGCGCATCGACAAGACCTTTGTCGGCCCAGACCTTCAGATCACGTTCCAGCCTGCCCCGATACATCGCGCCCCCTGCCTGCGATTCCCGCCCTTTATCCTTACCACGGATTGAGGCTTGCATGCCGCCGCTCTGTCTCGCTCGGACATCACCGCGGCCCGCAAACGAATGCGTATCATATTAATCCAGTGTTAGGAGGTTATTGGTTATCATCGCATGGTGGAGCTATGCTTGCGCGGAAGACATGCGTGATCGACATACCTCCCATGAAATTATTGCGCTGCACAAAATCAAAAAGTCATACTATTTTCCAAGCATCGAAGGACGGCGGTAGCGCGCCGCTTCGGCGAAAGCCGGAAAGAGCTTGAGGAAGGACTTCCTCATATAGAATTCGGAGCCGCACACTCCTCCTCCCAGTGCGCTCCGATGGATTGACGACACTCCTCCTCCCAGTCGTCGATCACCACAAATGACGCCCACCGCATCCTCCTCCCGCGGTGGGCGTTATTTTTATCCCCTCACTTAAATCGGTTAGCTACCCAGAAATCGTGCGTTCTGTCGAATTGAGAAGATTCGGCGCACTTCGATAAGCGCGGCTTTTCCGTTGTGAGAGCTGGATGACGTAGTTCGGGGATCGCCAATGGCGCAGCCGCCTTTGGTGTGAAGCAGGCTAGTCGGCGGCGCATGAATGATGACAGGATGCGGGCAATGGCAAGGCGATGCGCCGAAAAATCGGCGCAGAAGCTCGCCGCCCTCGATTCAACCGCCTGAATGCAGCCTTCACGGCGCCGTGAAGCGCACAGAAAATAGCCATCATCTTGGGCAGAACCTCTATGAGCGATGCATCATACGCATAGGTGGCATGAAGCATTCGCTCTTTTAGTTCTCGCGCTGCAGCATATATTCACAATCATCAGATCGAGGACGGAACCAAGCACTGGACCGGCAAGATCTCCAAACCCTAGAAAGGGGACTGCAATGAACCTGACCCGCTCTTTCAATAACTGGCGCAAGTATCGTCAGACCGTTACCGAACTCGGCCGCATGACCACCCGCGAACTGCACGACCTCGGTATCGACCGTTCCGACATCCATCGCGTTGCTCGCGAAGCCACCGGCCGCTAATCGCCGGATTGGCTTCGCCCCACGGCGAAAGCCTACACAACGCCCGTTGCGGACCTCCGCGGCGGGCGTTCTTTTTTTGCCTGTTTCACAGCCATCTTGCCCGCTTATTCGCACCCGCAGCAAAATGCTCGCCATCGAAAGTCCTTGAGACCGCTCATATCCGCCAAAATTTGAGCATTGCTGGCTTTTTAGGCGTCATATTGCACAAATGCATGGCAGACGCCTTTTATTTGCACTGCAAAATGTAAGTCCTCACGCCTATATCAGTGTCACGCGCTGAGGCGGCAATCGTGCCGCCCGCAACCAGAATGACTGAGGACAAGATCATGAACCCGATTCGCATTGCTAAGAACTGGATCAGCTACCGCCGCACCCTGAATGAACTCGGCAACCTTTCCAGCCAGACCCTTTCGGACATCGGCGTCA
>JAGWJK010000071.1 GCA_028865845.1 Rhizobiaceae bacterium | reverse complement strand
GGTGCGACGACCGTACCCTCGCCGGCCAGCGCCGAGAAATCAGCTTTTGTCCCCGAAACGGCGTGGCGTCGCGCGGCCGGTCACCTGATCCCAGTGTTCGTCTGCCCTCCGCTCAAAGGTTGCCGCATCGCGCGCATCGCTCTGGTAGAACGCGCCCCGCGGCACGTCCGGGGCATAGACCTGGTCGCTCCAGCCGCGGCCATCGTCGTGCGGAAAGGCATATCCGACATGGCCGAGTGCCGCCGCACCCTTGTAGTGTGCGTCGCGCAGGTGCATCGGCACCGCCGATGGAGCCTCATTGGCCACATGGGCAAGCGCCAGCGAAATGCCGCGACAGGCCGAGTTCGACTTCGGCGCGCGCGCCACATGAAGGGCGGCGTGAGCCAATATGATCTGAGCCTCCGGATATCCGATTTTCTCCACCGCATGGAGTGCAGCGACTGCCGTCTGGAGGGCGGTATTATCGGCCAATCCGACGTCCTCCGACGCATGGATCATGATGCGGCGAGCGATGTAGCGCGGATCCTCGCCACCATGGATCAATCGCGCCAGCCAGTAGAGCGCCGCGTCTGGATCGGAGCCGCGCATGGACTTCACGAAGGCTGAGACGACATCGTAATGCGCGTCACCGGTTCGGTCATGGTTGATCGGCGCGGCCGCGTAGGCCTCGTCCACCATCGACTCCGTGATAAGGACCGGCTGGCCTGCCGGATACCCGACTGCAAGGCTTTCCAGCACGGTCAGGGCGCGGCGCGCATCGCCGCCGGAGCGCCCGGCTATACGCCGCAGAAGCGCCGGGTCGAGCTGCACCGCGATGCCCCGACCGGCGAGATGATCGAGACCGCGGCGCACGATTTGCTCCATCTCCTCGATGGCCAGCGGCTCCAGCTTCAGGATGGTCGACCGGGAGATAAGAGCGGGTGTCAGGGAGTGATAGGGATTGCCGGTCGTCGCCCCGATGAAATCAGCGATGCCGTCCTCGCAGAGCGCCAGAAGATGATCCTGCTGCGTCGCGCTGAAGCGATGCACCTCGTCGGCAAAGAGCAGCGTCGGGCGCATGCGTGCCTCGTCCGCGATCTTGCGAATATCCGCCACGTTGTTGTGCGCGGCATGTAACGGCCTGAAATTCTTGCCCAGCATGTTGCCGATGGCACGGGCAATGGAGGTTTTCCCAAGACCGGGCGGGCCATAGAGAATGATGCTGCCGAGCCGACCGGCGGCAATGCGCCGGCGCAGCATCGTCCCTTCGCCGAGCACTTTCTCTTGGCCGATGACGTCGTCGAGCGTTGCCGGGCGCAATTCCGCGGCCAGGGGCATGGAGCCGGTTCGGGGTGCGGCATCAAAAAGATCGGTCATGCGAGCCTCGTCGAAAGGGTTTCCGCCCCGACTGCTGCATTTGCGGTGCCGCCCGGCCGGACAACACTGGTCTACCGCCCGGAACAGCCGGGGTCAAACCACGGCAATGCGCTCGATCAAAACCGGAGCAAGCAGGTCATCGGTTCGATTTGATTCGGTCCAAGACGTTTCGAACGTCTGACGTTGAAGCGGTCGTAGTTGTGTGACTTCCGCTGAGGCACGCCCCATCGTTTGTCGAAGCCAGAGCCGGATTTTCAGCATGTTGCTAGAGATCACGCCGGAAGGCGGACCGAAAATCCCTGGGACGTCGCTCCTATGGTTTGAAGAATTGTTCGGCTGATCTAATAAAGCTTTGCGCGAACAAATGGCGTGGGACGTGCTTTACTCCATCGAGCCATGTGATATGACTTGCTGCAGCGCAGCAATATGAATGGATCATGCGAGTCCCTGCGCCTAAGTCTCGTGCTGAAATTCGGACAGTGGGCCGGTATTCGTAATTCTCATTGAATGCGCTGTTAAAATCCGAACTTGATTTCCAAGTGCATGCACAGGTGAACTTCCTGCATATCTCTCGTTTTCTTTCTCGCCGTTGCGAAATGCGTCTCTGGTGAGCACGGAAGACACCCCGTCAACGGCGGGCATTAAATTTGGGTGAAAGCTCGCGGCAACCTATTCGATTTCTCATATCCAAGGGTGGAAACTGATGATCAGGGCTGCGTGACATGGACCGCTCCCCCCTCCTCATAGACCTTGCACTGCAAGGCGGCGGCGCCCATGGCGCCTTCACCTGGGGCGTGCTCGACCGGCTGCTTGAAGAGAGCTGGCTCAACATCGAGGGTATCTCCGGCACCTCGGCCGGGGCGATGAATGCGGCGGTGCTGGCGGACGGCTTCGCCCATGGCGGGCCGGAAGGCGCGCGCGCAGCGCTCGACCGTTACTGGCGAGCCGTCTCGGATGCCGCCCGCTTCTCTCCTTTCCAGCGCAGTCCGCTGGATCGGCTGCTCGGCCGCTGGACCATGGATACATCGCCCATGTTCGTCGGCATGGACATCATTTCCCGCCTTTTCTCTCCCTACGATCTCAATCCCGGCAACGTGAACCCGCTGAGGAGCATTCTGGAGGAGCAGATCGACTTCGAGCGGCTGAAGGCTTCGCCCATCCGTCTCTTCATCACGGCCACCAACGTGCGCACCGGACGCGGCCGGGTGTTCCGCAATGCGGAGATCTCGCCGGACGTGCTCCTCGCCTCGGCCTGTCTGCCGACACTCTTTCAGGCGATCGAGATCGATGGCGAGCCCTATTGGGACGGCGGATATTCCGGGAACCCAACCCTGACGCCATTGGTGCGCGAGCTGACATCCGACGACACCATTCTTGTCCCCATAAATCCGGTCGAGCGCACCGGCACACCACAAACGGCGGCGGAGATCCTAAACCGGCTCAACGAGGTCTCGTTCAATGCCGTGGCCCTCAAGGAGCTGCGCATGATCGCTCTCCTGCGCAAGGTGGCGGACCCTGGCAACGCCGAAGGAGCCGCATGGGCTAAAATGCGCATTCACATGGTGCGGAACCCGCTGATGGCGACGCTTGGCTACTCTTCCAAGCTCAATGCGGAATGGGCCTTCCTCTCCATGCTCAAGGAGGAGGGACGCAACAGCGCGCAGGAGTTCCTCGACAGCCATGGCCATATGCTCGGCGTCCAATCCTCGATCGATCTCGACGTGCTCCTGGAGGGGGTGTGAACCATGGGTCTCCTCGGCATCCTCGTCGGTCTCGCCGTCCTTATCTATTTTGCTTTCAGAGGAGCGAGCATCCTGATCCTTGCGCCGCTTGCGGGGCTGATCGCAGCCGCTTTTTCCGGCGAGCCGCTGCTTGCAAGCTGGACGCAGACCTTCATGCGCAATGCGGCTGATTTCATCGCGCAATTCTTTCCGCTATTCCTGCTTGGGGCGCTGTTCGGCAAGCTGATGGAAGATTCAGGATCCGTAACCTCCATCGCCAACTTCATGACGCAAAAACTCGGAGCGGAGCGCGCGATCCTTGCCGTGGTGCTGGCCGGCGCCATCGTCACCTATGGCGGCGTGAGCCTGTTCGTCGCATTCTTCGTGCTGGCGCCGATGGGCATAGCGCTGTTTGCCGAAGCGGGCGTGCCGCGGCGGCTGATGCCGGCAGCCATCGCGCTTGGCACCTCCACGTTCACCATGTCCGCCATGCCGGGGACGCCATCCATCCAGAACGCCATTCCGATGCCGTTCTTCGGCACCACTCCCTTCGCGGCCCCCGGGCTTGGCATCATCGCCTCGGCCATCATGCTTGGCTTCGGCATGTGGTGGCTGAAGCGGCGAGAGGTTTCCGCGCGCGCGAACGGGGAAGGCTTCGGCCCCCCGATTGCATTCGCCACCGAATCCGCCGACGCCGCCGCAGATGATCCGATCGTGCGGGAACGAGCGACCACTGCGCGTGAATTCGATCCTGTGGAGGTTCACCACAGCCAGGAGGCGGCAAAAGGTCCGTCCATCGTGATCGCGGCGCTGCCCGTCATCGTTGTGATCGTCGTCAACCTGCTGATGTCGTTCGTTGTGCTGCCGCGCATGGATACCTCGTTCCTCGCTTCGCCCGAATGGGGCGCAACGAGCGTCTCGGCGGTCGGAGGCGTCTGGTCGGTGATAGTCGCGCTGTTTGCCGCCATCATCACGGTCATTGCCATCAATTTCCGCGGGATTCCGGCGTTGCGCGCGACCATGACCGCGGGCGCCAATGCCTCGGTGCTGCCGATCCTGTCGGTGGCGAGCCTCGTCGGCTTCGGCGCCATTGTCGCTGCGCTGCCAGGGTTCGCGGATGTGCGCGCATGGGTGCTCTCGATCGGCGGTGGCCCGTTGGTGTCGCTGGCGGTGGCGACGAATATTCTGGCCGCGCTCACCGGCTCCGCTTCCGGCGGTCTCACCATCGCTCTCGATGCGCTCGGCCCCACCTACATGAAAATCGCAGCCACCGTCGGCATGGATCCGGCACTGATGCATCGTGTCGCCGTCATCGGCTCGGGAACGCTCGACAGCTTGCCTCACAATGGCGCGGTGGTGACCCTGCTTTCCGTTTGCGGCGTAACGCACAAGGAAGGATACCTCGACATCGTCATGGCGGCTGTCGTCGGAGCCCTCCTGGCGCTTGTAGTGGTCATTGGGCTTGGTTCACTGTTGGGGAATTTCTAGCTCGGAAAGCGCAAGCCGTTGTCTCGCGCGGGACAATCAATGCAGTCTCCGGTCCGTATCCGTTAAAGGACACTTTCTCAGCGGCTTATCGGTGGAGATTGTTATACCAAGGTGTTGTTCTTTTACCCCGCAGGAGCTGTGAGGCGCTTCTGCAGGGGATATCGGCGTTGATTTGCGGTTGCCGCTAGAATGTCCGTTTGAGAAAAATCGTCGCCCTTGAACAACAGGGGTTCACTGGTGAGCTTAGCCAGTGCGTAAGAAAAACAATCGCTCAAATTTAACCCCGCTGCGTGCCGGCCTTTGCCATAGCGGCGCCAGGCGCGACGGGCCTGATCGGAATGGTCGGCAGAGACCGCGACGATTTCGGAGTTGATCCTGTGCAGCCAAAGATCCAGTTCGCTTCCTCCGGGTTCACCCAGTCGGCTTTCAAGCACCATTGATGTAGCGCGCGTCTCTTTCGCTCCCGGAATTCGCCTCAGCATTGGAATTCCGATCCTGCGTCGACCTCATAAATTTCGGGAGCAATCATTTGGAATCCAATGAAATTCAATAAAAGATGGAATCAAGAAGAAGATTATGAGAACGCAAGAAATGACACTATGCTTAGCGTAAGGAGGCCGGCCAAACAATTGCCTGCTGCGGCTTTGTACGACAAAAAGCTTCTGTTTAAAGTTGTTGTCGTTGCCACTCTGGTGGCATGCTAAGGGATGTAGGCCGTTCGCCACTGACCAGCGGCGCCTTCTCTTGCGCCGGTTTGTCTTCAACGGCTGAACTACGGATGGGGCTCGCGCATCAGGTGTTCTTTCAGCGCGCGAGCTGCGGGAAAGATATCATCTTCGGCCCGGGTGCAGACAGAAAACCGGCGAGTGGCCCAGTCATCGGCCAGGCGGACTGAGACAATCTTCATGAGACGGCGGCAATTGCGCGCCGTCGTGGCCGGTACGATGCCCAGGCCGACGCCCTCGGCTGCCATGTGGCAGATCCCTTCGAAGGTTCGCGTCCGTATGCGGGTTCTGAGGCGGCCGCCGGCGATGAGGGCTCGCCCGTCGAGATTTTCCTGCAAGGCGCCTTCCGCTAGGCCGATAAAGTTCTCATGCACGATATCGGCAAAAAGAACCTTCCTTCGTCCCGCCAACGAATGGTCTGGTGGCGCCACGACAACCAGCTGGTCGATCGCAAAGGGGCGTAATCGCAGGCCATCGGTGCTGACGGTGTCGGAAATGATGCCGATATCCGTCAAGCCGGCCGATAGCGCCCTCACGATCTCCGAGCTCTGCCGCTCTTTCAGGTCGATGTCGGTATGAGGGTTGGCGGCCATCCAGGGGGCAAGCCGTCCCGGCAGGAATTCGGTAATCACGGCCGTCGGTGCCATGAGCCGGATGACGGTCCTCAGGCCCTTGGTATGCTCATCGAGTTCGCCGCGCATCTGGGTCATCTGGCGCTGAACGAGGGCAGCGTGATGCGCCAGCGCCTCGCCGGCATTGGTGGGAGATACGCCACGCCTGCCGCGTTCCAGAAGTTTGACCCCGCTCGTGGTTTCCATGTCGCGCAGACGCTCGCTGGCGGCCGGCAGGGAAAGGCCGACTGCGGCAGCGCCATGGGTGATGCTACCCGCGTCCACGACAGCCAAAAACAGGCGGAGATCAATGAAATCAAAACGCATGCCGCCATCCATATCAAACGCCGAGACTTCGGGCTAGCCGAAGTCTGTATGCGGAACATCCGCATTGTGGCGATGAGGCGGGCTGGTCATCGTCGCCCCAAAACAGAACGTCTCGTCTACCGAGGATGCACCAGCATGCAGAAGAGATCGGCCACCCGCAGTTTGGGTGGAAACAGCATTGTTCTCCCTTTTATCGTCGCCGCGACCTATTTCATGGAAAGTCTGGATACGACCGTCATCGCCACCGCTCTGCCGCAGATGGCGCGGTCCTTCCATGTCGGTCCGAACGAGGTCAGCCTGGGCATGACGGCCTATATGCTGACGCTGGCGGTGCTCATTCCGGTCAGCGGCTGGATCGCGGACCGGCATGGCACCCGAACGGTGTTCGCGAGCGCGGTCATCATTTTTACGATCGCTTCCGTCCTGTGCGGATCGGCCGGCAGCGTGTTTGCCTTTACGGCAGCGCGCGTGTTGCAAGGCATGGGCGGGGCCATGATGGTGCCGGTGGGACGGATGATCGTCGCCCGCAACACCGATCGGGCGCATATGCTGCGTGCGATCTCGACCATCACTTGGCCGGCGATCATCGCCCCGGTTGTCGGCCCGACGGTGGGAGGCCTCATCACCACCTATGCATCCTGGCACTGGGTGTTTTTTCTCAATGTGCCGTTTTCCGTCGCTGCATTTGCCGCCATCATCGTCTTCGTTCCCAATCAACCCGGCCAGGATGTCCGGAGGCTCGATGTCAAAGGGTTTGTGCTCAGCAGCACATCCCTCGTTCTATTGCTCTACGGAATGGAATTGGCAGGCCGGCAGGATACGAGCCTGACGCTGGCGGGCGGGATCATGGGCGCCGGCATCGTCGTCGGTCTTGTTGCGATCCGCCATCTTCAGAAAGCCATTCAACCTATCCTCAATCTTGCAGTGTTTCGGGTGCAGACCTACAAGACCTCCGTCTGGTGGGGTGGCTTCGCCAGGGCCGGGATAGAAGCCGTGCCTTATCTGTCGCCGTTGCTGTTTCAGATCGGCTTCGGCCTCTCGGCCTTCCATTCCGGCCTGTTGTTGCTGGTCACGGCATCAGGCAATCTCGGGATGAAAGCTCTTACCACGCCGATCATGAGACGCTTCGGCTTCCGTGCTGTCGCGATTGCCAATGGCACTGTCGTCGCCTTGACCATTCTGGCCTTTGCCTGGCTGTCGCCATCGACGCCCAGGCCGGCGCTGTTCTTGGTGCTTTTTGCCTATGGGCTGTCTCGATCCCTGCAACTCTCGACGATGACGACCCTGAGCTACGCCGACATTTCGGACGATCTGAAGAGTTCTGCCAGCACCCTGTGGAGCACGATGCAGCAGATGACCACCGGCCTGGGCATCGCCTTCGGTGCCATGTGCTTGCGCCTGGCCAATCTCGTGCGCACCGGAGGGAGTTTGACGGGCGATCCCGCTTTCGCGGTTTCCGATTTTCAGTGGGCGTTCGTGATCACGGCTTTACTCACGCTGTTGCCGACCATCGCCTATTGGCGCCTTCCGCACGATGCGGGACATAGCATTGCCAAAAGACAATGATGTTGTCTGGCGATTTTCGGACGGCAATGAAGCAACCGGGATCGGTCAGGCACAACCGCCCGAGGCGAACCGACCCGTGTCCGATGGACGAATTCCTCATATCCCGCCGGTGCTTATTGCCGAAATGCAAGGCCGATTTGCAGTGTTCCAGAAAAGCCAGACGTAAAAGTCGCGTATCCTCGCGCGATGGAGGGGAAGACTGGCGGGGGCGGTCTTCGTAAAGGCGCATGGACCGAAAAGACACGCATAGGCACACCGGAAAACGCGAACAGATCCTGGCTGCGGCCGAGCGCATATTTTTCGCACGCGGCTTCGATCGCGCCTCCGTCGATGAATTGCGGGAGGAAGCCGACGTTTCGAAAGGAACGATCTACGCGCATTTCGATGGGAAGGAGGCGTTGTTTCGTGCCGTATGCGAGGCAATCCACGACCGCGTCTTTCAACCGCTGGTCGACAGGCATTCGGTGGGCAAAGCCGACACGGCGTGGCTGGTCGGCTTCGGAGTGGCCTTCGCGCGCCTGATGACCAGCGAGCCTGCAATCCTTGCCGGCAGAACGGTGATTGCGACCGCGGATCGCATGCCGGAATTGAGCCAGGCATTTTTCGAAACCGGGTTCCAACGGGGCGCTGCCATTCTCACCCGATCGCTCCGGGAGCGTGGGGATATCCCTTATCCTGACGCGCCGCAGGTCGCACGCTCGTTGCTCGACCTGTTCTTAAGCGGCATTCACCGCGAGCGGCTTCTCGGCCTGATGACGGAACAGGAAGCGCACGCACGGGTGCCAGAGACCGTCGAGCGAGCCGTTGCCACCGTGTTTCGTGAGACAAAACCCTTTTGCCAAACGACAACGTAGGCTTGCGAGCATCCAACAACCGGCTCTCCTGATCGTGGCCTATCATTCTGCTGCGACAAGGAAACAGGAGAACAGGAATGAAGCTCTATTATGCGCCCGGAGTCTGCTCGATGGCTGCCCACATCGTCGCTATCGAGGCCGGCATCCCCCTCGAATTGACAAGGGTCGATATTCGCAGCGAACCGCACCAAGTCGAGGACGGCCGCGACCTGAAGCAGGTGAACGCAAAGGGCGTGGTGCCGGTCTTGGAGCTCGATGATGGCCGCTTGCTGACGGAAGGTATCGCCATCCTCCACTTTCTTGCCGACCTGAAGCCGGAAGCGATGCTGACGCCCGCGCATGACAGCTTCGAGCGCTATCGTCTCCATGAATGGCTGACTTTTATAAGCTCCGAACTACACAAGACCTTCAGCCCCTGGCTGTTTCACCCGGAATATGGCGTGCAGGCGGCCGACGTCGCAAGGGAACGGCTGCGGCAGCGCTTCGACCATCTCGACAGACATTTCGCCTCCGAGAGTTTTCTCCTCGGCAGCCGATTCAGCATCGCCGACGCCTATTGTTTCACCATCATGAACTGGTCGAAAGGCCGTAACCTTGATCTCGGCCCGTGGGCCAATTTATCGCGCTATCTCTCGACGATCGCCGAGAGGCCGGCTGTGCGCAAAGCAATGGTTGCCGAGGGCTTGCGTCCGTAGCGCAGGCCTTCGGGCAATGGGACCTTTCATCCGACCGCCACTTCGCAAGCGACTGCTTGTTGCGCTTTCGCCGCTTCTGAAGACATCGCCGGCGCCGCTTCGTCCGATTGCCCCGTGGAAACATTCGCTTGCGAAACCACAACGAGCATTGCGCGGCCTGCATTCCTATCATCCCAACCGTTGCCAGGGTGCAATCGGCGCTCATGGAAGCGACGTCAGCGAGGATGATAGAGGAATGTGGCATGCATGGCTCGGATATTGTTGGTCATTTCGAGGATTTTCGATATCGCCCGGACTATCAGTATGAAGATGGTCGCCGGCTACTTCAGTTCGAGTTGGTCGATCCTTTCCGTCTCCAGGCTCGCCGCTTTCATTTCTTGCCTCGGCAAATCCTTGCGGGCCCCGGCGTTCGGCACGACTCGGACAATCAAGCCCGTGCCGTTGTCTATCTCAGCTACAAAGGAATGAAGCATGCCCAAGCTCAATGCTGACCCCAATTTCGTGTTTTCCAAGCAAGAGGAGCTGAAAGCCTTTCACGACATGCTGCTCATCCGCCGCTTCGAGGAGCGCTGCGGCCAGATGTATGGCGAAGGCCTGATCGCCGGCTTCTGCCATCTCTATATCGGCCAGGAGGCCGTCGTGGTCGGCATGCAGATGACCATCGGCGAGGGCGATCAGGTGATCACCGCCTATCGTGATCATGGTCATGCGCTGATGTCGGGAATGGACCCGAAAGCTGTGCTGGCGGAACTGACAGGCCGCATGGCCGGCACGTCCAAGGGCAAGGGCGGCTCCATGCATATGTTTGCGCCGGAAAAGGGTTTCTATGGCGGCCACGGTATCGTGGGCGCACAGGCCTCCCTTGGGACAGGCCTTGCCTTTGCCAACAAATATCGCGGCAACGACCGTGTGTGCCTGACCTATTTCGGTGACGGCGCCTCGAACCAGGGCCAGGTCTACGAGAGCTTCAACATGGCGAAGATCTGGAGCCTGCCTGTCGTCTACGTCATCGAAAACAATCATTACGGCATGGGCACCAGCATCGAACGCGCCTCGGCCAACCTCAACCTGTCGCAGCGCGGATTGTCTTTCAACATTCCCGGCGAACAGGTCGATGCCATGGATGTCCGGGCGGTTCGCGCCGCCGGCATGCGTGCGGTCGAACATGCCCGCTCCGGTAAAGGGCCGTTCATCCTCGAAATGCTGACTTACCGATATCGCGGCCACTCGATGTCGGACCCCGCGAAGTACCGTTCGCGTGAGGAAGTCGAAAAGGTCAAGAACGAGAACGACCCTATCAATCGCTCCCGCGCACGCATCCTTGAGGATGGGCACGCCACGGAGGATGAACTCAAGCTGGTCGAGAAAGAGATCAAGGAGATCGTCTCCGAAGCCGTCGATTTTGCCAAGAGCAGCCCGGTACCGGATCCGTTGGATCTCTATAGCGACATCTATGCTTG
>JAGWJK010001085.1 GCA_028865845.1 Rhizobiaceae bacterium | reverse complement strand
GACGGCGACGCGAAAGGCGGGTTCGGCGAGCAGGTCCGTCGGCACGATCGGCGCGGTCTTTCCCCGCTCCAGCTTCAGCAGCGTCACTAGGCACAGCATGGAGCCGCCGATCAGGATAGAGCCGCTGATCGGTGCACTGGTGATCCTGTCCGCACCCAGGAAGAACAGAATGAACATCGCCATGTTGGCGACCAGCGCCGAGGCGTCCAACCGCCGCGCCACGCCTTGCATCGGGCCAAGAAAGCCGCCGCACAGCAGAGCGAGCACGCCAAGCGGTATGTTGACCGCAAACAGCCACGGCCAGCCAGCCACCGACAGGACTGCGCCGGCAACCGCCGGTCCGGCGGCAGCGGAAATCGCGATCGTCATCGCATTGAAGCCGATAATGGTTCCAACCATTTTCTGCGGCACCGCAAATCGCATGTTCATCATCCCAAGAGCCATGATCGCGCCGGCGCCCAGCCCCTGCACAAATCGCGACGCAACGAGGACAGGCAGGTTTCCGGCAAAGGCGCAGGCGCCCGAAGCCACCGTGAAAATCGCGACACCGATCAGGAAGACACGGCGCGGCCCGTGAATTTCGCCGAGTGCGCCGCAGGGCAGCAGGGCGACGAGCACGGCAAGCTGATAGCTCGATACGACCCAGACCGTGTTGCTCGCATCGGCATGCAGCGATGCCGCGATCGACGGCAGCGCGACATTGGCGATGGCACCGTCCAGTACGACCAGAATCAGCGTCATCAACAGCACGGCAACGGCCAGGTACCGTCGCGGCGAAGGCAGCCCGTCATAAACCGGGCTCGCGGAAGACATTATGGACATTGAGGCTCACCTTGTTGGTTTGTTTGAGCCATCGATATCCCTCACGTCACATTTGCACCAGACGCAACGAAGTAAACCAACTATTGCGTCAAACGCCTCACCTTTGTAAACTGCAGGACATGCACGATCTCGATTTCAACCTTCTCGTCGCCTTGGACGCGTTGCTTCGCGAGCGCAGCGTATCGGCGGCGGCGCGAAAGCTCGGCCTCAGCACCTCGGCCATGAGCCGGACGTTGTCGAGGCTGCGGACGGCGCTTGGCGATCCCATACTGGTGCAGGCCGGACGCGCCATGGTCGGCACGCCCCATGCCGAAGCGATCGCCGAGCAGGTGCGCTCGCTGACATCAGCGGTGCAGACCGTGCTGAGCCCGCAGCCGGCCGTCGATATCCGCACGCTGCAACGAGATTTCACCATCCGCGCCAATGATGCATTCGTGTTGATCTACGCAGCGCTCCTCAGCGCCAAAGTCACCAATGCGGCACCCGGTGTGCGGCTGCGCTTTGCTCCGAAGCCAGACAAGCGCATTCAGCCCCTGCGGGACGCGACGATCGACCTCGACATCGGCGTGACTGCGGGTGATGGCGCGGAGTTGCGTGGTCAGACGCTGTTCGAAGATTCGTTTGTCGGTGTCGCCAGGGCTGGCCATCCGCTTCTGAGAGACGGGCCTGTTACCCCGGAGCGATATGCCGCGTGCCGGCATGTCGTCTCTTCAAGGCGCGGATATTTCAGCGGCCCGGTTGATACGGCCCTCGCCGAACTCGGCCTTTCCCGAGAGGTCAACCTCGTGGTGCCGAGCTATCCGGCCGTCATCGCCGTTGCAGCCGCATCCGATCTGGTCGGACTGGTGCCGCGCTCCTACTATCAGGTGGAAGTCACGCACCAGACTGAAATGTTCGAGCTGCCGGTGACGACGCCCGGCTTCGTCATTGCCCAGACGTGGCATCCCCGCATGGACGCCGATCCGGCCCATCGCTGGCTGCGGGCGTTAATCTCCGAGACGTTCAGGTCGCCAAATCTCACGCCTGCTCGCTGATAGCCTTTCCCGGCCTATCGCGCGGCCGCCAGCGTCTTGCCCTCAGCGTCGAACAGATGCAACTCGCCGATATCGAGCACCAGCCCGACAGTTTCGCCGACGACGAGACGTGCATTGCCCGGAAGGCGCACAGTGACCAGCTCGCCATTGCCGAGCGCGATATAGGCATAGGTATCGGAGCCAAGACGTTCGACGACATCCACCTTGCCGTCGATGTTGCCCTGGCCGGCGGCGGCCACCGTGATGTTCTCCGGTCGGGCGCCGACCTTTGCGACGCCCGCCGCGGCATTCGGCAGCGCGAGCATCCCGGAGCCCGCGATTCGCACGCCACAGGACGTCGGAACCGCATCAAAGACATTCATCTTCGGCGAGCCCAGGAACTGGGC
>JAGWJK010000070.1 GCA_028865845.1 Rhizobiaceae bacterium | reverse complement strand
CCCTCTCGCTCATGTCGAAGTTCAGATAAAGGGAGTCGGTGGAGACGATGGTCGCAAGCAGCGTCGTCGGGCTTGTGGCCGCGCGGCTGCCCGCGATCAGGTTGCCTTCGGATACCTGGTGAGATCCAATTCGGCCTGTAAACGGTGCGACAATCTTCGTCCGGTCGAGATCGAATTGCGCATCGCGAACGTCAGCTTCGGCGGCAGCCACGGCCGCCTGGGCTGCCCGCTGTTCGGCGGCCTTTTCGTCAGCGTTTTGCGTCGTCCCGCCGCCGTTCTTCTGGAGAGCGTTGGCGCGGGCAGTCTCGATGTTTGCAAGGTCGAGCCGGGTATGCGCACTTGTCAGCGCTGCATTGGCTTCACTGAATTTGATTTCGTAAGGGGTGGGATCGATCTGAAAAAGGACGTCGCCTTTATGAACTATGTCTCCGTCCTTGAAGGTGATCTTCGTCAAGGTGCCGCCCACCTGAGCGCGCAAATCGACTTGTTGAATGGCTGAGAACTGGCCAAGCACGGTTAGACGCTTGTTGATATCACGCTGCACAGGAGCGCTTACCGATACTGCCGCCGGCGGCGGCGCGAACGCCGCCTGGGTCGGCTCCGCGAAAAACTGAGGCCCGGCAACGATGCCGCCACCGACCGCGGCTATTGCAAGCATGGAGACGGTCCACGACCTGATCCCATGTCTTGCAGTAGCATTCGCGTCGCCTCTGTCGATTTCAGTGGAGCCGGCAGCATACGTCATAAAAGCCTCCTGTGGGATGTCTGTATCTCAGCGTCGATAACTATCTATCGATAGATTGATGAGAAGACCATAGTGGATGAAATGCGAGGACGTCAATACCTATCTATCGATAGAAAGAAATTTTTGAAAACCTCCGACTTGCCGCCCATCACGCAACGTTTTCGACAACAGACCTGTCTGGCGACGTATCTGGCGGATACGGGTGCTTTATAGGGTTGACCACTACGCTAGCCGGAGGTGCAATCGGGAGCCGTTGGAATTTGCCCCAGAGAACGCCAGTCGCTATTTTCAGGCCGTCGGAACAAAATCGATTGCATTCACCAAAAACAATGGCTATCTATCAACAGATAGACAGTGGAGGTTTTTAAAATGAGCGACGTTGCAACAGCACTTTTGGACGCAGCCGAGCGTCACATTCGTGTGGGCGGATATGGCGCTTTCAGTTTCCGGGATCTGGCCAGCGAGGTTGGGGTCAAAAGCTCGACCGTTCACTACCACTTTCCGACGAAAGAGAAGCTCGCCGCAAGCGTGATCGACCGCTACACGGCGCGAGTTTCGGAATATCTGGACGAAATGTTTAAAAAGGAGCCGGATCCGATAAAGGTTGCGACGGAGGCGTTCGGGGCGCCGGTGCACTCCAAGGATCGGCTATGCCCCTGCGTGGTGATGGGCGCGGCAATCTTCGATCTTCCCCCGGAAGTGTCCATGAAGGTCCAGGCCTATTACAAGATGTGGTTTGATAAACTCGAGGCAAATGGCGTTCCGCGCGATAAGGCGTCCGTGCTGGTTTCGACTTTGGTTGGCGGCCAGCTGATGGCGGCCGTCGAGAACAGGACCGACGCTTATGATGCGGTTGCAAAGGAAGTGCTCGATGGTCGCGAGGCCGTTGCCGCATAGATATTGGGAATAAGGGAAGGCTACGCTCTCGCGGGAGCGAGCCTGTCATTCCATCAGTTAAGAATTGCGCTTTCCGGGAGCACGCTCCTGGAGAGGCGGAGCTTTGACTATTCGTAAGAGCAGCGTTTCGCTGTCCTCGACCGCTCGATGAGAGCAAGCCCGAAATATAAAATACCGGCTGGCTTCGAAGTGCTAACCCAATGGCAAAGCACTTCAAACGGGCGCAACTCGACTAAAGCGAGGCCGGTCCTGGAGATCGGCGACTAAAGAATGCGCGGCGGGGCTCTGCAGCGCACGGCTTTTTGCGTGCCTAATTTCAAATCAACTTACTGCCAGATCAATGAGAGGCTATCATGGCAAACTCCACTTCCAACACTGTCTCACCGCCTCGTTTCCACTACGCCTGGGTCATCGTGGCGATCACTTTCCTGGTCTCGGTCCTGAACGCGGGGATGCTGAGCATTTCGGGCATTCTTGCGCTGCCGCTTCAACAACATTTCGGCTGGGAGGCATCTGACGTATCGTCGGCATTCGGCATACGTCTCGCCCTTTTCGGGCTGCTGGGTCCGTTCTCCGCAGCCATGATGAACCGCTACGGCGTTCGACGAATGGTCGCCATTGCGCTGATGATCATTCTTGCCGGCCTTGTCGGGACATACTTCATGTCGACGACGGCCGAGCTGTTCGTCTTCTGGGGACTTTTTACCGGCGCCGGTATTGGGCTTATAGCGCTCGTCCTGGGCGCGACCGTCGCCACGCGCTGGTTTGTGGCGCGTCGAGGTCTCGTGACCGGTCTTCTGACTGCGAGCAATGCAACGGGACAGCTGGTGTTCCTGCCGCTTCTCGCGAGCATCACGCAGAATTATGGCTGGCAGGTAACGATCGCTTCCGCGGGTGGGGCGGTATTGGTCTGCCTGTTGCTGGTCCTCGTGTTCATGCGCAGTTTCCCTGCGGACGTGGGCCTGTCAGCCTATGGAGACGCCGCAAACGAGACGTCGCAGCCTATAAAGCACAAGGAATCGATATGGGCGCTGCTTGCAACACCTCTGGTCGTGTTGAAGGAAGCTGCGGAGGTGCCGGTATTCTGGGCTCTGTTCTTCACCTTCTTCATCTGCGGAGCGAGCACTAACGGTCTCGTCCAGACTCATTTCATCCCACTATGCGGCGACTATGGGATCGTACCGGTCGAAGCCGCCGGCATTCTGGCGATGATGGGTATTTTCGACCTGTTTGGAACCGTCGGTTCGGGCTGGCTGTCGGACCGGTTCGATAGCCGCTGGCTGCTGTTCTGGTACTACGGCTTGCGCGGTCTGTCTCTGGTCTTCCTTCCCGCGACGGATTTCAGCATTCTCGGAATCTCAGTGTTCGCCATCTTTTACGGCCTCGACTGGATTGCGACCGTGCCGCCGACGTTGAAGATCACCATCGACCGTTTCGGCGGCGACAAGACGCCGATCGTGTTCGGCTGGATTTTCGCAGGCCATCAGATCGGTGCCGCCGCTGCAGCCTACGGTGCGGGGCTCAGCAGAACTGAGCTCGGAAGCTATCTGCCGGCGTTTTTCGTATCGGGAGTGCTATGCTTTATCGCCGCGCTCCTGATTGTCGCAGTCAGAAAACACGGTCGGACATCGCCGCAGCCAGCGTGATTTTGAACGCTGAAGCTCTCTGCCGGTGACCATATCGAAGAGGGTCCTCGGAAAGATCGCTTCACGAGGGCTCGTTGCCACAGCGCGCGGACTTTTTCAGACAGGCAAGTCGATTAGTCAATTCAGCTTTCCCTTTTGTAAGGGGAGGAGTGGCGAGTCGTCAGACCCCGGCGACCGAACCACTGTGTGGGATGCGGGGCGGCCTCGCCAAAGGGGGTCGCCAACCCTTGATGCCGTCTCCTCGGTTCTCGGCCGCTCGGGACCGCATCCCACACGCTTGCCGCGCCCCATGGAATCTGGGATGAAGTCGATGGCCAAAGGGAGATAGGAATGACCACTTCGAACAATCTGTACAGCGACCGCAGGGCGCTTGGAACTGTCGGACAAGGTTTTGAAGCCGTGCGTCGCCAGTTGGACGCCTTCCTTCTCCAGGACGAGGGGTACAGCGCCCAGCTCGCAGTGTACTGGAAAAACGAATTGGTCGTCGATCTCTTCGGCGATAACGGATCGGGCTCAGACGAGCAGGGGGTCACCGGCGTTTTTTCGGTATCGAAGGGGATCGGCGCCCTTGTGATTGCTTTGCTGATCCAGAGAGGGCTCCTGGATCTGGACAAGCCTGTCGCGCATTATTGGGAGGATTTCGGCTACGGCGGGAAGACAGCGATTACGGTTCGCCAGCTGCTATCGCATCAGGCTGGGCTGCTGGGAACGGGAACCACGTTCGAGCAGCATGAAATACTCGAATCTTCGAAGGCAGCGGCCAAATTGGCGCGAACTGTTCCGCAATGGCACCCCGGAAGCATGTTCGGATATCATGCGATTACCATCGGGGTATTCATGGAGGAAATTGTGCGCCGGGTGACTGGCCGGGAGCTCCGGGAGATTTACGAGGAGGAGATCAGGGCTCCCCGGCAAGTCGATTTCTACCTCGGTTTTCCTGAGGCACAAGAGCATCGGTATCGGGAACTGTCGCCGATGCGGCCGACAATCGCCCAGCAGGCGGAATCCTATCGCGGTCGTGTCAGCAGCGACACACTCGGGGATCTGGCGTCGAACACGCTCGGTAATTCTCACAGTCTTTTGGCCGGGCAGTTTTCTCCGAATCTGCGGGAAGTTCGAGCTGCCGGGCCTGCCGCGATCGGCGGTGTGGGATCCGCCCGCGGTTTGGCGAAGGTCTATGCAGCTGCAATAGGCGACGTAGCCGGGCCGCGCTTCCTCGACGAGGCCACCGTCCTTAAAGTCACGCAGCAGCAGGCCTGGGGCCATGATCGGGTCCTTGATGTCGACATGTGCTTCGGCGTTGTGTTTGCGAAGTCGCAGCCGCGTGCAGATTACGGGAGCTACCTCGCGTTCGGGCACGACGGTGCTGGTGGTGCGATCGGATTTGCCGATCCATTCCACGAGATCGGCTTCGGCTACATCCCGATGCCCATGCAATATCCTGGTGGCGTCGATCCCAAAGCCCTCGTCCTGACGCGAACCGTGCGGGAGTGCATCAAGCGGCAGCTTGAGGCTTAGTCCAGACGAGCCCTCAATCAGCTGGAGAACATGAGTGCCGGCGAGGCTGAGTCCGTCTTACGGGACAGTTTAGTCTCGAGAAATAAGGCGCGGAAACTCAATTTAACGATTGAAATTCGCGCGGCAAAATCTATCTATTGATAGATAATCAGCAGTCGAAAACGTTGGCGCCCGAACAAACAGGCCAGCGTCGCCGGTTGTATCAAGAAGACTACGAAGTTCCGCTTCGATTTCGTTCGGCCGACACGCCGAGAGCGAACCGCAGGGCGGGTAGGGGGGAACTTTCCATCCGCAAGGTTCCCCCTTTTTCACCCAACGCAGGGACACATCGTAGCCCTGTGCATCATGGAGAGATTTTCGAATACAGGATGGCGCTGTCACTGGATTTGCCCACACGTCATTTGCCTTCGCGCATAGAGGCGGCCTGAAGGACGTCCGCCCGAACCACTTGGCTGGAATGCCGAAGGAGGTCGCGCGCGCATGGTGTGCTGGCAGCTAAGATGCGGACTGGAGAAATGGAAATGAACTCGATCAAGACGGCAGATGACGTCCGGAGAGGGCTGTTGGCCTTGGTGGAACTGGATCCCCGGCTCGCGTCGGTCGTTTCGGAGAGCGGCGATGTGCCGTTGCGCCATGTAGAGCCAGGATTTGCGGGACTGGCGCACATCATCGTCTCGCAACTCATTTCGCGTGCCAGTGCCAATGCAATCTGGGGGCGGATGTGCGCAGCAAGCGGTATTCCCACGGCTGAATGGTATGCCTCGGTTCCGGAAAACGGATGGCGAGAGTTTGGGTTATCGCGCGCCAAAGCCGACACGCTATCGCGCGTGGCGATTTCGATTACTTCCGGAGCTTTCGATCTCGACAGAGTCTCTTCCATGCCTGCGCGAGATGCACTGCGGGAATTGACGTCTTTCAAGGGAATAGGCGCCTGGACGGCCGAAGTTTATTTGATGTTCTGTTGCGGTCATCCCGACATTTTCCCCGTCGGCGACGTAGCGCTGAGAGCCAGTGTCGCGATGGCTTTCGGGCGGCAGAATCGCCCGCTTCCCACAGATCTCGCTCGAGAGGCCGAAGTTTGGGCACCTTGGCGATCAGTCGCCGCCCGGCTCTTCTGGGCGTATTACGCTGTAAAATTGAACCGCAATATTTTGCCCGTCGGTTAATCGGCGACTTTGCTGTTAAAACATCGCGATCGCGCGGCGGTGACAGATCGAGATCTGTTTGGAGTCACCGTATCGTCGCTCGCTGCGGCTCCGGCAAGTCGCGTCGCCATCGATCTTTCCGGCGGTTGGTTTAAAAATGCCCTTGATTAGTTTTTTGACGCTACTATTATCGTTTCGTGAAGAAACTGATCTGGAAACGGCAATGTATAGGAAGCGCTTTACCGGAATGAATTGCTCTATCGCCCGTGCCCTGGACGAGGTGGGCGAGTGGTGGTCGTTGCTGATCGTTCGCGAGTGCACGCAGGGTATGACGCGGTTTGACGAATTCCAGAGCGAGCTCGGTATTGCCCGCAACGTACTCACCGATCGCCTGCAGAGATTGACGGATCTCGGGATTCTGGAGCGCTTTCCGCTCGAGACCCGCGTCAATACAGATGGGTATCGGTTGACCGAAAAAGGCGAACAGCTCTACCCGGTGCTCGTTGCCCTCATGCAATGGGGCGACCGCTGGTTGGCGCCGAATGGCGAAGCGCCGACTGCACTGGTGGAGGATGCCACCGGGAAGGCCATAGAGCCGCTTCAGGTGCGCGCATCCGGCGGCCGCCCGCTCTCCTTTCACGACATCAGGTTTGCGCGTGGACCCGGAGCGTCCGCTACGACCGATGCGGTGATCGAGAAGCGGAACAGAAAAGTGCTCGAGCCCCGATGAGATACGGGTTGGCTTCATGAGCCAATCTGAATGCAAAGATACCGACGGAGCTTACAAGTCGGGAACATTGTATCTCGCGCCAGACTTAAGATGACCGTGAGACCATGCGGCTTCATTGGACTGTGTTCCCTGCCGATGGGGTAGGACGCAACTTAGATGCATCTTTCGATGCCGCCGCGTTTTGCTTTAAAAAGGAACTGATAACCCTGCTCGGTGAAGCTCGCCGTGGCTCGACTAAATGGAATGTTACCTGAGTTCACGCGGACTAATCGTGACTAAAGATGCTATCTTGAGTTCTGAACATATCCGCGTCATGACATTTTCACGCGGGCAGTTGAGCGTCTATCCAATTTCGGTTTGCAAACGCGAATGCTCGCGCATATATCTATCGATAGAACAGTTTGCGACGCGATTGTGGACGTAAACAGAGGAAACAATAGTGTAGCGGCCTGGAGAACGCTCCGCGATATCGGGCGAGCTAGTTCATATTCGCGCTTCGGAGTGCCAGCCGCAAGGAAGACAACTCATGCAATCAATTCCTGTCGACCACGTTTCCACCGTCGTGGACTCGCCTGTGGGAAAACTTACGCTGGTCGCAAGACCGTTCGGGCTGGCTGCAATTCTATGGGAGAACGACCGACCTGGCCGCGTTCGATTGAACATCACCTCCGAAAACTCCAAGCAACCTATTCTCGCTCAAACGAGGCAAGAGCTTGAAGAGTATTTTGCCGGCGATCGAAGTGTCTTCGACGTCCCTCTGGATTTCGTCGGGACAGACTTCCAAAAACAGGTTTGGCAGGCGCTGCGAACAATACCCTTCGGCGAGACGCGCTCCTACGGTCAGATCGCGCGCCAGATCGGCGCTCCGAAAGCAGTACGGGCGGTCGGTGCCGCAAATGGACGAAATCCGGTTTCGATCATCATGCCATGCCATCGGGTCATCGGCTCGACCGGCGATCTCACCGGTTTCGCAGGCGGACTTGATCGGAAGCTGTATCTGCTCGAGTTGGAGAAGATTCCACATCATCGAAGGCCCACGCTCTTCGATCAGCCGTCCTATCTTGCGCCGTGACGCCGGCTCGATGCTTTGGACTTCGAGACGAAGCCCACTGACAAACTGCAGAACTGAGAGATAGTGCAATAGGTGCTCGTTTTCGTAAGGCACCCCACGGAGTTGCCGGGAAAATATGTCGGAAGACGATTATTCACAGATCGAACGGGACGGTGGCAGGCACGCCGTTTCAGCGCGAGGAAGAGCCTCCAAATCAAATGATGCCGGGCGCTATGAAGCGAGCCATCGCGAGCGCGTTGATGACGGATGGGCTGATGAAGATGAATCGCCCGTCCAGCATGAGACCACGCTGACCGTGGATCACTCGCGCGGTATTATTTCGTCGAACCGGAGCCCGGATCTTCACTTCAATAAGACGATCAGTCCGTATCGCGGCTGCGAACACGGGTGCATCTATTGTTTTGCTCGCCCGACGCATGCCTATCTCGGGCTATCTCCTGGCCTCGACTTCGAAACCAAGCTGTTCTTTAAGCCGGATGCAGCGGAACTCCTTGAGAAAGAGTTTCGCAAACCCAGTTATCAGGTCGAACGCATCCAGCTTGGCGCGGTGACCGATGCCTACCAGCCGGTGGAAAAGAAGCTGGAAATCACGCGGCGGGTGCTCGAAGTACTTGCAGAATTCAATCATCCGGTCGGCATCACCACGAAGAACGCAATGGTGACGAGAGACATCGACATCTTGTCTCGCTTGTCGGAGGCGAATCTGGTGGTGGTTGCGCTTTCCATCACGACGCTCGATCACAAGCTTGCCCGTGCCATGGAACCGAGGGCATCGACACCGCGACGGCGCCTTGAGGCGATTAAGACCTTAAGTTCCGCCGGCATTCCGGTGGCGGTCGGCGTGTCTCCGATCATACCCGGTTTGACCGATCACGAAATTGAAAACGTCATGGAGCTGGCCGCAGAGTCGGGCGCCAAAAGCGCCTTCTACAACATGTTGCGGCTTCCACTCGAAATCAGTCAGCTGTTCCAGGAATGGTTGGCGGCGGAGCGTCCGGAGCGCGCATCTCGCGTCATGTCGCTGGTGCGTCAGACGAGAGGAGGCAAGGACTACGATTCACGTTTCGGATCAAGAATGGTCGGCGAGGGACCGATTGCCGAGTTGATCGCACGACGCTTCGAGCTCGCTCGCCGGCGCCTGGGGCTTGCGGAGCAAATCACGGATCTTGATGGGACCAGATTCAAAATCCCGCCGAGAGCCGGCGATCAACTCACACTCTTTTAAAAACATGCTCGCCAATTCGGTAGTGTGGTGGATATGGGCAGGACAATTGGATCGCCATCTGAATCCACTCGATCAAATTATGATGGGGCGCCAGCTCGGCGCCCCTCCAGCTTTTGACGATAATCAGATCTTCAGCGTTTCCAGCGCGGCCATGCCGATGCCGTTGATCATGCCGCTCTGAATTGGCGCAACAGCCTCGTTGACAGCATCGGCCCCGAAACCGTTGCCGACTACGACGCGAGCGGGGCGCTGGCCGGCCGGCGTCGCAATCAGCTTCACGATTTCTTCGGGAACGTCGTGTGGGTTCGGAGCGTCCGCGCCGCTGAAAACGCTCGAAATGAAGGCGGTAAAGGCCTTCGGAATTTCGGCGACCTCACCATATTCGCCCTCGCGGCCCGTGTCGGCCGCGCCGATTTCCGCGTATAGGTTCGTCGGGTAGGCGCTCGGCTGCACAAGCACAACATCGATGCCCAGCTGGGACAGCTCATAACGATAGCTCTCGGTCAGTGCGTCGACGGCAAACTTCGTCGCTCCATAGAGGCCGAGGAACGGAATGGTCACCCGGCCGAGGATCGAGCCGATATTGATGATGAGGCCCGAGCCATTCTTGCGCAGCTGAGGCAGCGCGGCGCGCATCGTGCGCTGAATTCCGAGGACGTTGACATTAAACATCTGATGGGTCTGTTCGGTGGTGATCGCCTCAGAAATGCCCTGTACCATCAGGCCGGCATTGTTGATCAGCACATCCAACTTGCCACCTGTCTTTTCGAACAGCGTCTTGAACGCCGCCTCGACGCTCTCATCGCTGGTGACGTCGAGCTCGATAAGTTCGATGCCTTTAGACTGCAGTTCTCTGGCCACTTCGGCATGCTTGCCATTGATGCCGCGCATGGTAGCGAAGACCTGGTGGCCGGCGGCCTTGAGCGTCAGCGCGGTATCCTTTCCGAAGCCGCTTGAGGTGCCTGTAACGAGAACAATTTTAGACATTGTGGTCTTCCTCTCAGATAGGCCGGGCGATTCCGGCTTTGGTTATTCCGTTCGTTCCTAAATATTCAGTGAACGATGAATAATTGATAGCGGCGTTGATTTTCATCGTCAATCGATTTATTCAGTGATTGATGAATATTTTTGTGCGATAGGAGGGCCGAATGCCGAGAGGCCGACCAAGAAAGTTCGATCGCGATAAAGCGTTGCATGACGCCATGCTGGTGTTCTGGCGAAACGGCTATCACGCGACGTCGATGCCAGACCTCTGCGCTGCCATGGGGATCGATGTGAAGAGCCTGTACGCCGCCTTTGGCAGCAAGGAGAAGCTCTATGTCGAAGCCGTCGATCTCTACATGAAGGCGAGCAACGATCTCCTTTGGGCGCACCTGAAAACAGGTGGAAAGGAAGGCATCAGGGAACTCCTGCTCGCCACGTCGCAAGTCATGACCGACAGTGGGTCTCATCCGGTCGGCTGTTGGATAACGATGGCCCAGATTGACGAGGATATGCCGCCACCCGTTGCCGCAACCATCAGGAAAGCCCGGTACGATTGGTTGGGCGTCGTTCGTGCGCATCTGGAGGCAGCGATATCGAAAGGCGAGCTTGACACTTCCGCTGACCTTGATGCACTGACCCGCTTTTATGTCGGCATTGTCCAAGCCATAGGCGTGCAGGCGCATGACGGAGCGAAGCAGGCAGAGATGGATGGTCTGGTCGGCATCGCGATGGCCAATTGGCCCTTGAGTACCGCTTGACCGCAGACGGAACACGAAAATTGGGAAATCAAACAGGAGCGGCTTTCTGGGACGCGCTTTTGGGCAAGGCGCGTTAGCTGCTTCCCGGATATTTT
>JAGWJK010001084.1 GCA_028865845.1 Rhizobiaceae bacterium | reverse complement strand
GGCAAGCGGCCGATCATGGGCGAGATCGCCTGCCGTCTTGCCGATGTGGTCATCGTCACCGACGATAATCCGCGCTCGGAGGAACCGGCCGCGATCCGCGCCGAAATCATGGCCGCGGCATCCTGCGCGACCGAGATCGGCGATCGCGCCAAGGCAATCCACGAGGCGGTCGTCATGCTGAAATCCGGCGACACGCTGATCGTCGCGGGGAAGGGGCATGAGGAAGGTCAGACGATCGGCAGCGTCACGCTGCCGTTTTCCGACCATGCCGAGTTGCGCAAAGCACTGGGGGAGGCAAAGTCTTGAGCTGGCTGTGGACATCTGAAGACATGCTCGCCGCTATCGAAGGCCGGTATTTCGGGACGCTCCCGGAAGGCATTACCGGGATTTCCATCGATAGCCGTTCGATCAAGCCGGGCGAAGCTTTCTTCGCGATCAAGGGCGATCGTGTCGATGGACACGACTACGCCAACGTCGCGATGGCCAACGGCGCGGGCCTGATCGTCATCAGCGAGGCGCGGTTGCCGGCAATGGGCAGGCTGACCGTGCCGAAGATCGTCGTGGTCGACGTTCTGGAGGCGCTTGCCAAGCTTGGCATCGCAGCGCGTCATCGCAGCCAGGCGCAGATCATCGCCGTCACCGGTTCGGTTGGCAAGACGACCACCAAGGAGATGCTACGACGCACGCTGTCTCCATCGGGCAAGGTGCATGCCTCCGTAGCATCCTTCAACAATCATTGGGGCGTGCCACTCACTCTGGCGCGCATGCCCGAAGACACGGATTTCGGCGTCTTCGAAATCGGCATGAACCACCCCGAGGAAATCCGGCCGCTGGTCAAGATGGTGCAGCCGCATGTTGCGATCATCACCACGATCGCGCCGGCCCATCTCGGCAATTTCAAGAACATTACCGAGATCGCTGCCGCAAAGGCAGAGATCTTTGACGGCGTCGTACCCGGCGGCCATGTCATTCTCAACCGGGACAACGACCAGTTCGATTTTCTGGAGCAGGCTGCGGTCGCTGCCGGCATCGAAAATATTCACAGCTTCGGCCAGCATGCCAAAGCGGATGTCCGTCTGGCGGAGTTCAACGCCTCGGAGGAAAATTCGACGCTGTGGCTGACGCTCGGCGGCGAGACGATGGAAGTTGCGATCGGGGCACCCGGCCGACATATTGCGGAAAACGCGCTTGCCGTGCTCGGCGCCGTCATGCTCGTCGATGCAGACCTCGGCAAGGCGATCGATGCGCTCGCAACCCTGCAGCCGGAAAAAGGCCGGGGGCAGCGCCACAAGCTTGCGATCGACAGCGGCTATTTCACGCTCATCGACGAAAGCTACAACGCCAATCCGGCATCCATGCGCGCGGCCATCGCGCTGCTGGCGACCTCGTCGCCGGATGCGAATGAAGCATACAGAGGAGGCCGGCGCATCGCAGTTCTCGGCGATATGCTGGAAATGGGGGACTACGCCCAAAGAGTGCATGCAAACCTTGCGGGTCCGCTGCTTGCGGCTGGCATCGAGCATGTCTGGCTGGCGGGTCCGGAGATGGCGGCGCTGAGGGAGGCGCTGCCGGAGAGTGTTCAAGTCGAGTATCGCGAGAAGACAGAGGAGCTTGCGGAATTCGTGCTCAATTCAGTCGCCCCAGGCGACGTCTTGATGGTGAAATCGTCGCTGGGGACCGGGTTCGGGAAGATCGTGGCAGCTTTGCTTGACAAGTTTCCAACGTTCTCCGACACGGAGCCTCACTCCCATCAGGGGCTTTAGAAAGGGCTCTTATGCTGATCTGGCTTGCCGAACTGTCGGACCACGTTCAATTTTTCAATACTCATTTCAGATTTCTCAATCTGTTCAGATACATCACGTTCCGCACCGGCGGCGCTCTGTTCACGTCTGCTTTGATCGTTTTCCTTTTTGGGCCACGAATCATTTCCTCCCTGCGCGTTCGCCAGGGCAAAGGGCAGCCGATCCGCGCCGATGGTCCGCAGACCCATTTCAAGAAGGCCGGCACGCCGACGATGGGCGGCCTGATGATCCTTGCGGGCATCGTGGTGTCGTCGCTGCTCTGGGCTGATCTTGCCAACGTCTATGTCGTTGCCACGTTGCTGGTAACGCTCGGCTTCGGCGCCATCGGCTTTTACGACGATTATCTCAAGGTTACCAAGCAGAGCGACAAGGGCTTTTCCGGCCGCGCGCGCCTCGGCATCGAGTTCGCCATTGCCGCTATCGCGGTCTATTTCATGATGA
>JAGWJK010001083.1 GCA_028865845.1 Rhizobiaceae bacterium | reverse complement strand
GGATCTGATCCCGCTGCTTGCCGATCGCTTCCATATTGTTGCGCCCGACCTGCCCGGCTTCGGCCAGTCCGACATGCGGCCGCGCGAGCAGTTCACCTACACGTTCGACAACATTGCCACGGTCATCGAACGCTTTACTGAAGTGATCGGCTTCGATCGTTTTGCCGTCTACGTGTTCGACTATGGCGCGCCCACGGGGTTTCGGTTGGCGATGCGTCACCCCGAGCGGATCACGGCCATTATTTCGCAGAACGGCAATGCCTATGAGGAAGGGTTGAGCGACGGCTGGAGCCCGATCCGCGCCTATTGGCAGGATCCATCGGAAGCAAACCGCGAAGCCCTTCGTATGATGCTGACACCGGAGGTGACACGCTGGCAATATACGCACGGCGTGCCGGATGCCGCCGCCGTTTCTCCTGACGGCTTGTCACTGGATAATTTCTACATGGCGCGGCCGGGTGCCGCGGACATACAGCTCGATCTGTTCGGCGACTATAAGAGCAATGTCGCGCTCTATCCGGCATTCCAAAGCTATTTCCGCACGCATAAGCCGCCTTTCCTAGCGGTTTGGGGCAAGAACGACCCGTTCTTTCTGCCGCCAGGCGCCGAAGCGTTCAAGCGGGACATTCCTGCCGCGGAAATCCGTTTCTTCGATACTGGCCATTTCGCTCTCGAGACCCATGCGGCGGAGATCGCTGCCGTCATTGGCGATTTTCTTGCGCGCTAGGCTATGTCCAAGCCACTGGCGCATCCTCGGACGCGCCGGCGGTGGACGGTGTTAACTCCCTCAAGATCATGGAGAATTGATATGTCGACCAACGTTGCGATCGTCACTGGCGCCAGCCAGGGCATCGGCCATTCGACCGCCGTCAGGCTGGCGCGGGATTTCTCATCTGTCGTGCTTGTCGCCCGAAACCGGGCAAAATTGCAGGAGACGGCCGAGGCCGTTCAGGCTGCCGGCGCAGTTCCTTTTGTCATCGACCTCGATCTTGCCGAGCCGGCGGCAGCGCAGGCGGTCGTCGACCGGACGCTGGCGGAGTTCGGCCGCATCGACGCGCTGCTCAACGTCGCAGGCGCGGTTCCGCAGATCGATCTCTTCGACATGACCGATGAACAATGGGAAAGCGGGCTTGCCTTGAAGCTGCATGGCGCACGGCGACTGACCATGGCGGCGTGGCCGTCGCTGAAGCAGGCCAAGGGCTCCGTCGTCATGATGTCCGGGAATTCGGCGCTGTTTCCGAAGGCGCCCTATGCGGCCGTCGGCACCATCAACGCGGCGATTGTAGCGCTCGCCAAGGCATTTGCGGATCGCGGCATCGCCGATGGCGTCCAGGTTAACAGCGTTCTGCCCGGCCCTGTAATGACGGGTCGCCGCCAATCCTACCTTGAGCATTGGGCTGCCATCCACGACATGACGGTGGAGGTGGCAACGCTCAAGTTTCCACAGGAGGCCGGCATAGCACGCTACGGCGAGCCGGAGGAAATCGCAGAACTGATGGCGTTTCTCGTATCGCCGGCTGCCCGCTGGATGACCGGTTCGACATTGCGCATGGACGGCGGCGAAGTGAAATCGATCTAGGGATTCTCGGCTGCGTCGAATGCAGCCGGCTGGCGGACTTGGACATCCCGACACGGTGTTTTGTGTCGGGATGTTTAATCCGTTCGGGCTACGACAATAGGACAAATTTGATTATATTGCGCCGCACAAAAAAACGTGCAACGATCCCTACGTTACTTCGGGAGGAATGACATACACCGCGTTCAGAAGGATCTGTGGCTATGTTTCCTTTCCGAAAGAGCAGTAAAACGATAGGTAGTGGCGCTTCAGTCAGACTTTCTTCTTATGCAGTTCTTGGCGTCATGGGGACAGTATTTGCCTCATCCGCATTTCCGCCGTTCTTCACGTCGACATCCAGCCGCGCCGTCATCAACGCGCCGCTTGTGCCGCTGACGACACCGATCAGCGGCAAGGTGACCTCGCTCGGTTCAGCCGCCGATATCACCGTCGAAAACGATCGTGTCGACAATTCGACCCTGATCGGGCTGAAAGTGCAGCTTACCGCACTCCACAACGAATTCGAACAGAAGAACTCAATCGTTGCCGACTATGCACAGCGTGTCGACGGCCTCGAAAGCGATTTGCGCGACCAACATGCGGCAGTGCTGGCCAGGATCGATTCCGATCTCCAGGCGGCGCAGGCGGCATTGGAGATGGTGACTTACTCGGCTCGTATCGCGCGATCT
>JAGWJK010001082.1 GCA_028865845.1 Rhizobiaceae bacterium | reverse complement strand
GATTATCGGGCAGATCGAAACATAAGAGCCAGAACGACGGGATGGCATGCGGCCATCCCGTAGATCAACAACCTGAGGTGAAGGCGATGACTCAAGGCCAAGATGAAATCAGTGGATCGGCGATTGTCGCAAGAAGAGCCCGCCTGCGTAAACTGATCCAAATCGGATCGTTTGCGGCGGCGATGGCCTCCTCCGTCGTCGCGATCGGATCTTTCGCGTCCGCGGAAACCAAAGACGAAAATGTGTCACCCATTTACGGCGTGACGATCCCGCAGGGCTACCGCAAGTGGGAACTGATCGCACCCGCCGTGGAGGCCGCTCCCCTGAACGAGATCCGCTCCGTTCTCGGCAACGATATCGCCATCAAGGCCTACCAGGATGGAACGCTTCCTTTTCCCGATGGCACGGTGTTGGTGAAGCTCGCATGGAAGCATGTCCCATCGCCCGAGTTTGGTCCAGCCTCCATTCCGGGCGCGGCGACCACGGTGCAGGTGATGGTCAAGGATTCGAAGAAATATGCGGCGACAGGCGGTTGGGGATTCGGCCGGTTCATCAATGGCAAGCCGGTCGACGAGGCTCAGCATCAGACCTGTTTTGCCTGTCACCAGGCAGGGGTGAAGGACCACGATTTCGTTTTCACGCGCTGGGCCCCGTGAGACGGTTAGGGCCGCAACTCTTTCAAACCACTCACTTATTGTTCGGGAATTGGCGCTATGCCATTGTCGTGCAAACATAAGGTGCCTCGCCATGGATCATATCGACCACATCCTGATCGTCGACGACGACCGCGAAATTCGCGAGCTGGTGTCGAGCTATCTCAAGAAGAACGGCCTGCGTGTGACCGCCGCTGCGGATGGTCGGCACATGCGCTCGTTTCTCGAAACAGATTCGGTCGACCTAATCGTGCTTGACGTGATGATGCCGGGCGATGATGGCCTTGTGCTCTGCCGGGAATTGCGTGCCGGGAAACACAAGACGACGCCGATCCTGATGCTGACGGCGCGCAGCGATGAAACCGACCGCATCATCGGCCTCGAAATGGGCGCCGACGACTATCTGGTGAAACCCTTTGCCGCGCGCGAACTGCTGGCGCGGATCAAGGCCGTGCTGCGCCGGACGCGCATGCTGCCGCCGAACCTGCAGGTGACGGAGGTGGGGCAATTGCTGAGCTTCGGCGACTGGCAGCTCGACACCACCGCTCGTCATCTGCTCGATCGGGAGGGTACGGCGATCGCACTCAGCGGCGCGGAATATCGACTGCTGCGCGTCTTCGTCGATCATCCGCAACGCGTGCTCAACCGCGATCAGCTTCTTAATCTCACTCAGGGGCGTGAGGCGGAATTGTTCGACCGCTCCATCGACCTTCTGGTCAGCCGCCTTCGCCAACGCCTTCAGGACGATGCCCGGGAGCCGGCCTATATCAAGACCGTGCGCAGTGAAGGCTACGTTTTCGCAATGCCTGTCAAAATCACCGAGCTTCGCCGATGAATCCTGATATCGCCCTTCGCCGGTTTCCATGGCCGCGCACACTGGGATCGCGGCTGTTTCTGATCTTGCTCGCCGGCCTGACGCTTGCCCAGGCTCTGTCCTTCACCGCCTTGTTCATGGAACGCTACATGGCGGCCAAGTCGGTGATGCTCAACACGCTTGAGGATGACGTCGCCACATCGATCGCGGTGCTGGATCGTCTGCCGGCCGACGTGCGATCGCAATGGCTGGATCGTCTGGATCGCGGTACCTATCGTTTCGTGCTGGGGCGGGGACTTCCTGGCGTTCCCGATGAAAGCGGCCGGGGCGCCGAGATTGCTACCAAGCTGGAGGACGCTGCCGGCCAACGGTTTCCGATCAAGGTCGAATCCATCCCAAATCAGGGGCGGCGGTTGCAGGCGCATCTCGTGCTCAGCGACGGCAGCCCGTTGACGATCGATGTCAATCCCGCGCCGATCATGCCGCTGGCCGAGTGGTTGCCCTATGTGTTGGCCGCCCAGCTGCTCCTCCTTATTCTTTGCACCTGGTTTGCCGTGCGTCAGGCGATCCGGCCGCTGGTCAATCTTGCCGATGCCGCCGATGCGCTGGACCCCAATAAGAACGCACCGCGACTGAGCGAGACCGGGCCGCGCGAGGTCGCGCATGCGGCAACAGCCTTCAATTCGATGCGCGACCGCATCGCGCAATATCTCGAAGAGCGCGTACAGATTCTGGCCGCGATTTCGCACGACCTGCAGACACCGATCACCCGGATGAAA
>JAGWJK010001081.1 GCA_028865845.1 Rhizobiaceae bacterium | reverse complement strand
GGACAACTGGCGTCGCGTCGCCCACATCATCGCCGACGCGATCTATGAGAAGATCACCGGTGAGAAGGGTTATTTCGACACCCGCGTGGTATTTGTCGCCGAAAGCGGCCCGAAGACGGCCCGCAAGACGCAGCTCGGCATCATGGACCAGGACGGCTTCAACGTCCGCATGCTGACCGACGGCAGCGACCTCGTGCTGACGCCGCGCTTCTCGCCGAACCGGCAGGAAGTCACCTACATGTCCTTCGCCAACCAGCAGCCGCGCGTTTACCTGCTGCAACTGGAGACAGGACAGCGCGAAGTGGTCGGCAATTTCCCCGGCATGACCTTCTCGCCGCGCTTCTCGCCGGATGGCCAGCGCGTCATCATGAGCCTGCAGCAGGAAGGCAACGCCAACATCTATACGATGGACCTGCGCTCGCGCACGACCACGCGCCTGACGTCGACGGCGGCGATCGATACCTCGCCCTCCTATTCGCCCGACGGCACGAAGATCGCCTTCGAAAGCGATCGCGGCGGCAAGCAGCAGATCTACGTTATGAATGCCGACGGTTCCAACCAGCAGCGCATCTCTTTCGGCGATGGCTCCTATTCGACGCCGGTCTGGTCGCCGCGGGGCGATCTGATCGCCTTCACCAAGCAGGCAGGCCAGACCTTCTCGATCGGCGTCATGAAGCCGGATGGTTCGGGCGAGCGTCTGCTGACTTCGGGCTTCCACAATGAAGGCCCGACCTGGGCGCCGAACGGCCGCGTCATCATGTTCTTCCGCGAGCCCGCCGGCTCCAGTGGTCCGCAGCTCTACTCCATCGACCTGACCGGCTACAACGAACAGAAGATCCCGACCCCGGGCTTCGCTTCCGATCCGGCCTGGTCGCCGCTTCTGGAATAGTAGGGGGTTCAGGAACGTGGCGCGGGCAGCGCCACGTTCTTGCCGCAAAGTCCTGTGACTGGACCAGTTCGGGACGAATTTAGGACATCATTAACCATAATCGTTGGAATCCGATTAACCGAACCCGGTTACAGTCTGGCAACCCTGATAGAGACTTTTTAAGGAGAGACCGGCCATGAGCCGCATCGCAAATCCGGCCGTAGGCCACATGCAGACCCTCGCCCGCAACCCGATCATGATCGCGCTTTTCGTTGGCCTTTCGCTTGCCGGCTGTGCCTCGAAGAAGGGTTTGCCGAACGATGCTAACGGCCTTGGCCTCAATGGTGCCGGCAATGCGACGCCTGGCTCTCCGCAGGACTTCACGGTCAATGTCGGCGACCGTATCTTCTTCGATACCGACAGCTCGTCCATCCGCGCCGACGCCTCGCAGACGCTCGACCGTCAGGCTCAGTGGCTCGCTCGCTATCCGAACTATTCGATCACCGTCGAAGGTCACGCCGACGAACGCGGTACGCGCGAATACAACCTCGCGCTCGGTGCGCGCCGTGCTGCTGCTGCCAAGGACTACCTTGCATCGCGCGGCGTTCCGGCTCAGCGCATGAAGACGATCTCCTACGGCAAGGAACGTCCGGTCGCCACCTGCGACGATATTTCCTGCTGGTCGCAGAACCGCCGCGCCGTCACGGTTCTCAACGGCGCCGGCTCTTAATCGAGCCAGGAAATCCCGGTCGAAATGCACAAAGGCGGTCCTTCGGGCCGCCTTTGTTTTTTTGACCACACTTTGGCCGAACTCCGTTGCTTTTTGAGATTAATTGTAAAAATCTCCTGTTCGTGCTCAGGGCGCGAAGAATCAATAGGACAGGATGATCCATATGAGAAAACTTGTCGTGGCAAGCTTGCTATGCCTTGCTGCCGTTGCCGGCAGCGAGCGGGATGCATCTGCCTTGTCGCTTTTCGGAATGCATCTCGGGGGACGCAGCTCGCCCGAGCAGGCTGTTCCGAACAATTCCGTCAATCAGGCGCCGATTGACCAGGCTCCCGTCTACCAGGCTCCGAGCGGGCAGCCGCCTGTCGTCAACGTGCAGAGCAGCGATGCCGAAGTGCGTTTGCAGCAGCTCGAGGACCAGATGCGCCAGCTGAACGGCCGCGTCGAGGAGATGAGCTACCAGCTGCTGCAGATGCAGGAGCAGATGCGCAAGACGCAGGAAGACAACGAATTCCGTTTACAGCAGCTTGAGAAGCGCGGCGGCGGCAATACCAGTGGCGGTACCAACAGCAATGGCGGCACGACCACGATCGGCGGCGGCTCGATGAAGAAGAGCGAAGCCGATGTTCCGGCCCAGGCGCCTGGCAGCGGT
>JAGWJK010001080.1 GCA_028865845.1 Rhizobiaceae bacterium | reverse complement strand
CCATGAACTGTTTCAGCCATGCTGGATGTGCGGGCCATGCCGGCGCGGTCACGAGATTGCCATCGGTCACCGCATCGCTGATGGCGATATCGGCATAGGTGCCGCCTGCGAGCTCGACCTCGGGCCGGCAGGCCGGATAGGCCGAGCACTTGCGGCCTTCGAGCACGCGTGCGGCTGCGAGCAATTGCGCGCCATGGCAGATCGCGGCGACCGGCTTGCGGGCGTCGAAGAAATGTCTGACGGCGGCAATCACCTTGGGGTCGAGCCGCAGATATTCGGGCGCGCGGCCGCCGGGGATGACCAGCGCGTCGTAGTCTTCGACGCGAAGCCCTTCGAACGTGGCGTTCAGCGCGAAATTATGACCGCGTTTTTCCGAATAGGTCTGGTCGCCCTCGAAATCATGGATCGCCGTCGCTACCGTTTCTCCGGCTTTTTTTCCGGGGCAGGCGGCATGGACCACATGTCCGCAGGCGAGCAGCGTCTGGAAGGGGACCATGGTTTCATAGTCCTCGGTAAAGTCGCCGGTGATCATCAATATCTTTTTGCTTGGCATTTTTGTCTCCTCCCATGGAACCAACGGGAGGAGCCTAGCAAACGGCAGGGACCGGAAGGTACTAACGGAATACTACGGGGAGAAATTTCGGTGGCCGGTAGCAAAAACCATCCGACGAAATCATATTGCACGCCTCTGTGCCGATCCCGGTATTTCCCTCCAGTCTCAACGGACTTTGGAATACAGGAAGGCGTCCCTTGGCTCGCTCGATAAATTTGGATGGAGGAGGTATCGCCGAAGCAACGCTTCCTGCGTCATGCCGGCTTTTTCCATCACACGTGCCGAAGCCGTGTTCATGACATCGCAAGCTGCCTCGGTGCGATAGATCATCGGATGCGAAAGCGCATGCTCGATCATCCAGTGAACCACTTCGCTCGCAACACCTTGTCCCCACTGGTCCCTGCGGATGAGCCAGCCGTAGGATACTCTCGGGCCGACCGGACGTGCGTCAATTCTCCCGACAAGTTCGCCAGGCGCGTCTCGCCGGCAAATCACTGCCGGAAAGGTGGCGCCGTTCTCCCATTCCCCGTGAGAACGTAGGGCAGCTTCCTCCGTTTGGGAAAGGTCGGTATGTGGGCGCCACGTGAGATACTTCGTCACTTCCGGATCGGCCGCCCATCCCGCGAAGATGGCGCCTCCATCGGAAGGCCGTATCCTCCTCACGAGAAACCGGTCGGTGCAGAATTCCTCCGGGAGGCGATATGCCGTGTTCATCCTGTCGTCCTCAAATCCTCAATCGCGCTGGTACGTGCCGGTAAAGCGTAACGCTCAGAGGGATGCAAGATAGACGGTTTGTCGCGTTCCTTGCCGGCGCTTTGCAAAATCATACATGGGCTTGGTCGAGGGCTCTTCCGGGGTTGCCGCGTGAAGGCGATATTCAACCGTTTGTGCCAACCCGCCCATCATTCTCCCAGGCGCGGATTCGAGGTAGCCGCCATTCCGCTGTTCGGGTATAAAATAGAATTGAAATTCTATATGTTAGATCATGTATTTCATAAGCTCGGGGCGCTTTCCTGCAATTTGACAATCGGAATTGAGAAACATGGCCTTTGCACTGGATCATATCGTTATCGCCGTCGCCGACCTCGAGCGGGCCGTCGCCGATTATCAATCGCTGGGCTTCACCGTCTATCCCGGCGGCGTCCATCACGGCGGCGTTTCGCATAACGCGCTCGTGGTGTTTGCCGATGGTGCCTATTTCGAGATCATCGCCTATCGCCAGACCGCACCGGCCAATCGCTGGTGGCAGGTGTTGACGCAGGCAGGCGAAGGCATCGTTGATTTTGCCTTCCTGCCGCAGGACACGGAGACCGATCTGAAGATTGTCAGGGCGCGAGGGTTGGAGATCGAAGGTCCGACGGCCGGCGGTCGTCTTCGGCCTGATGGCGTGCGGATCGAATGGCAGATCGCGCGCCCCGCGACCACCGACCTGCCGTTCTGGTGCGGCGATGTCACCCCACGCGATTTGCGCGTGCCGACCGGCGAGGTCCGCAGCCACGCTAACGGCGTGACCGGTATTTCAGGCCTGCGCGTCGCGGTCGCGGATTTGGCCGCAAGCACGGAGCGCTATCGCGCGCTCATCGGACCAGAGGCTGTCAGCCTGCGCGACGGCATCACCCGGATCGCGCTCGCCACTTCGATCATCGAACTCGTCGGTCCCGACAGCGACGAGGCGCGCCGTCATCTCGAGGAAAG
>JAGWJK010001079.1 GCA_028865845.1 Rhizobiaceae bacterium | reverse complement strand
AAAAGCAATCCCGATAGTCTTGTAACGGAGGACTGCGCCATGTCGCAGAATGAAGTAATGCGCCTTGAATTCAACGGCGTCACTGACATCCATCTTCGCAACGAGCTGCGCGCATGGTTCCATCGCCAGCACAGCGACCATTTCACCACTGAGGAAACCCTCCTCCAGTGCGTGGCCGCTCTTTGTTATTTGAATCCGGGTCGCCCCACCGTGCGCGATACGTTCACTTTGTTGCAGGTTGTCGTCGCTGCCGTGAACAGCAACGACCGTCGCAAGCGTCTGCGCTCCTGCTCCTATTCCACCTTGCGTAATCGCATCGACGATCTTCCCCGTCGTTTGGTCAAGAAGCGTGGGATCGGCAGCGATGGCACCTACGTGATTAGCGACACCATCGATATTTTCGATGGCCTGACGGACTATCCGGAGGCATCCGATATGGGTGCGTCGGACGCCCAGGCGTTCGACGCCGCAGATCGCGATCACTGGTCCACCTCCAACATCGTCGAAAACTCCGAGCCCAACATGGAACCCGACCATGGTGCCTGGGTGCGTCGAAAGGCCGGACGCTCGAAGACGATCGAAGGGGACATTTACCGTTGCGACGAGATTCGCAACGTGCCTCGCTAGCCCTTCACCCGTGCTTCGCCGGCTCCGGCTCCTTTAAGAAGCGCCGCGCTTAAGCGCGGCCTCTCCTCACTTTGTCGCGAAAGGAAAAACGATGACAAAAATGCTTTCCGCCGCCTGGTCCTCTTTTGACCATGAAACCGACCACGAAGGATTGGATGAAGTCGAGCGCCTCCTCGAGGCCGAACTCAAGCGCTTCGATGAGTTGGTCGCACTCATGCGCCAGGGCGATCCCCTTATCCAGGCGATCCATCGTCTGCCCCCGGTCAACCTGCGTCACGAGCAGGTCTGGGAGACCAAATTCCTCTCCGAGGACTTTGATGACTTTGACCCCAGCGATCTTGGTCAGTTCCCGCGCAAGTCCGCCGGCAATTGCGGCGCCTGGGCTGTCGATGGCACTCCGACAATCGGTCCGGGCCAGCGCGCGGCTCGCGATCCTTCGTAAATCGCGAGCCGCCAAGGAACACGAAAATGACCATCCGGGCTAAGCGCATTCTGCGGAACCTCCAGCATCACGAACTGGGTTTCGATGCACTTCCGATCCCCGAACAGGGGGGCACCCTCTCTCCGGACCGGCCGAACTCCGGCCGTTTCGTGCCGTTTGTCGACGGAGAGTACCAACTACGACGTCAGTTTGACGTTCGAAGAAGCTGCAAACAGAACTGACGTGGCCTGGATCCGACCATCGGGACCAACCGGCCTCTTCAGGCCGAAACCTAAGGAGCGTGGGTCGGTGATTGGGAATGAATACATCCACAAGTTCAATCGTGCGCTGTCTTTCAACAGCAGTCTCGAAAGCCGTTTTACGATGATGCTTCTGGCTGATCGGAACGTCGCAAATGTTCGCGAGGAATGGCCTCGTGTCAAATACAGGTGGCCAGGGGCGACGACGTGGCACGAGACGCTGGTTGACCGTCACGCGACCTACGCAAGCAGCTTGCGTGTAGCGTATTCTGTCAAGGCGATCGCTCACCTCGGGGAAAGCCAGGCCCTCGACATTGGCAAGTTGGTCAACGAGCAGAACACCGGCGAGCACTTCGATTTGTATGTCGTTGTGACTGAGGCCCAGATCACGCCCGCTCGTAGCGACAATGCTGAGCAGATTGTAATTGCATGCGACAATCGCAACGAACGGCACTGCGAAATCGTGTTGGAGTTCATGCGGACGATCGAACGCCCGATCACCTTCATGGAGGTGGAACGCACCCTCGGCCCCGACATCGACGTCAACAACTCGCTTCTCTGTCTGCTCTACGACGGGTTGGTCGAGCACCTCTCACCAGACGAGCTGTTCGATGACGCACCCTTCTTACAGACGGTCCTCCGTTAGAAAGGCGACGGCAATGACATCGAATTCCGCTTTCCTGCAGATCTCGGCCAGCATCCGTCCGACGACCCTCGACAAGATCGTCGTCGATGGCGTCGAGTACCGCTTGCACTCAGAAACCGACGGCGGCTTTGCCTTGGTGGAAACGACCGAAGTCGGGCGCGTGGTCGTTTACCTCAAGAAGGAGGTCAAGCGGATGATGACGAGCCGGCAGATGATCGTCGCCGAAGATTTCTACGCAGTTCCGTCTGCCGCGCGCCGGGCCAAGATTCCCATTCTTCGGTGACCGCCACCTGGGCCC
>JAGWJK010001078.1 GCA_028865845.1 Rhizobiaceae bacterium | reverse complement strand
CGCAGATGTAACCGAGCCGCGGCAAGTTGCGGTAGAAAATGCCGCCGTGAAAACCGTGAAGACGGATCGTCGTAGTACGGCATTCGAACTTCTCGTCCGCCGCCATCTTCGGCGCGGTCACACCCGGCAGATTCTTATAGGGGTAGACGGGAGCGACATAGGGCTTTGGAAGCAATGGATTGTCGGCAAGGCTCACCGCAGGCATGACGCTCACGAAAAGCAAGGCGGCGACGACCATCTTTGACCTGATCCACATGGAATCCGAGAATCCTTCCAGTGCGACATCGCGACACCTGCGCGATGCATGATGTTGATATAATGACGCCTGTACGGCCCGCCAACAGACGTGCGCACGAAATTCGTCGGGAACGAAGATGACACGAAAGCGTTACCTGCCTCACAGCAGGTTACGACCGTGAAAATGCTTTTACTTGAGCCTGCAATGATGACGTGCAATCTGGATTTGCGGAATGTAAGAATCTTGTTATATGATCTGTTGTTGTCACGCTAATTTATGATCGTCGGGATTTCTGTTTTTTGGGAGTAAAAGTGATTCTCGAACGAAGCAATCGAATGATCCAATCTGCGGAGGCAACCAACGCCGAACCGGCGTCACAACTCCGCATCTATGTGATCAATCTCGACCGCTCGCCCGAACGATGGGAGAGACTGCTCGGACAGGCGATACAGCACGGCCTCAATGTCGTGCGGATTGCCGCCATCGACGGCAGCGTGGTATCCGAAAAGGACCGCATCGATTTCCATCCGAAGCAATTCGTCTATCACAACGGCCGCAAGCTTTTGGCCGGCGAGTACGGCTGTTATCGCAGCCACCTCCTCGCGTTGCAGGAATTCGTCGCAAGCGGCGAGAAAATGGCCGTCATCATGGAGGATGACGTCGAGCTTAATTGTCGATTGATCCCGCGTGCACTCGCTGCGATGGAAGTTGCTTCGGGCGCCCGGCTCGTGAAGCTCGTCAATCATCGCCTCACCGGCTTCAGGGCTCTTTCCGAGACCTCCGAGAACGACACAGTGGGCCGCTGCATGCATGGGCCACAGGGTTCTGCCGCCTGTTATATCGTCAACCGCAAGGCAGCAAAAAAACTGCTGGTGACGCTGAAACCGATGCTTCTTCCCTACGACGTCGCCCTTGAACGTGGCTGGTCGACGGGCGTCGAAACCTTTTCCACCCTCGAAAATGTCGCAGATTTCAGCCCATTTCGGCGGGAGACGACGATCGGCAAGCGTGTACACTACCGCGCGGTCAAGCGGCACTTCCTGCTGCGGACCACGGCGCACTGGTTTCGAGTATGCGATCAGGCCCGCCGCTGGATCTACGCGATGAGAGCCAAGCCGCAGCCGATTATGGAAATCACCGAAGGCTGAGATTAGAGCCGCGCCGCGGTGCCGAAGTCGACATCGTCGACCGTCAGTTCGGCCTCACGCTCCCGGAAGACGAAATCCACCACTTCGCCGCTCGGCGCATAACCGGAGACCAGCTTCTGCAGCAAGGTCCTGGCAAGCGGGATGTCGTTTTCATCGAGAGCCGCCTCAAGCGCTGCAAGCCGCTTGGAAAGTTCCGGCCAGGGCAGGAAATCCTCCTTCGCCCGCATGATGCGCGGATGGGTCGTCGCCTGCGGATTGTCGCCGATCAGAAGCTCTTCATAGAGTTTTTCGCCCGGACGCAGGCCGGTGATCTCGAGAACGATATCACCCTCCGGCTCGTCCTCATCGCGGACGGTCAGGCCGGACAATTCCACCATGCGGCGGGCGAGATCGGCGATGCGCACCGGCTCGCCCATATCGAGCAGGAAAACGTCGCCGCCGGCGGACATGGCACCCGCCTGAATGACGAGCTGCGATGCCTCGGGGATCGTCATGAAATAGCGGGTGATATCCGGATGGGTCAGCGTAATCGGACCGCCGTCGCGGATCTGCTGGCGAAATAGCGGCACGACGGAGCCGGACGAGCCGAGCACGTTGCCGAAACGGACCATGGCGAAATTCGTGCCGCCGCTGCCCGGTTTCCTGTCGGCGTCCATGGCCTGCAGCACCATCTCCGCCAGCCGCTTGCTGGCGCCCATGATGTTGGTCGGGCGCACTGCCTTGTCGGTGCTGATGAGAACGAAATCCTCGACGCCGGCATCGCGCGCCGCTTCCGCGGTCGTCAACGTTCCCAGCACGTTGTTGCGGATCCCTTCGACGGGATTGTATTCGACCAGCGGCACGTGCTTGTAGGCGGCGGCGTGGTAGAC
>JAGWJK010001077.1 GCA_028865845.1 Rhizobiaceae bacterium | reverse complement strand
AGGTACAGGAATCCTTGAAATACCGCCCCTGTATGGGGCCGCGTTTAACCTGGTACGCCGTTTTGATAAGCGTGTTTCTCACCTGCTGCCCACTCGATAAGTGGAACCCCCTCACAGTGCCTGAGCTTGGCTCGAAATCCGACCCCTTTAACGTCCGTAATCTCTTATAGTTCCATACGTTTCGATGTTTTTGCCAGTCATGAAACGAGATAGAGGAGACAGAAAATTTAGGAACATAATAGGATGTTGGCTGTTGGGAACCATCGACGCATCCAACAGGAGACAAACGATGCTTCTTAAAATCCTCACCGCTTTCACTCTCTCGATCGTGATTTCCACCGCAGCGCTCGCCCAGCAATCCGGCAGCAGCGGTAACGGGTCGAATTCGGGCTCGGGCAACAGCAGCACGTCCACCGGCTCCGGCAGCAGCGGTTCCGGCAACGGGACGGGCAATGAAAGCGGCAACAGCACCACCAACGGTTCGAATACGGGCGGGGCCAGCAATGATGGAGGAAAGGCCAGCGATTGTAACGGTATGGTCACAAACAAGAACACAACGACCACTAAGCAGGATCAGGCCAATAATCCTGCCTCGTCATCTGACTGCAAATAAGCCGCGCAATCGGACTTGCCGATGAATGGAAAATCGGCGCCGCAAAAATCGCGGTTTCTCCGTATATATTACATTAGAAATATGGAACAAAACTATCAGGCAGCAGTTTGCTCACTGCGAGTTCGCAGGGGGACGCGGCTTGCCTCTGCAACTTGACCAAGATGGTTATGCAGGGAGGCCCGCCACTTCGGGTGTCAACTTCGGTGGCGGGCCGTCCTCCGATCATTGCGGAAAATGCTCGACATGGGTTTCGCCGGTGCGGCCGTAATAGACGACGCGCTTGCCGAGGAAAGAGACCAGATATCCGGCACATCCAGCCGCCTTGACCTTTTCGCAAAAGCCTTTGTAGGTGTAGCCGGGAGTTTTGGCCTGCGCCTGCCGAACGTTTGCCTCGACGACTTCAGCAGCAAATATCGCCGCGACCAGGCCCGGCGTTTTCACGTTCGGCAGTTCGACGTTGTCGCCATCGGGCAGGTAATATGTGGTTGTCGAGCGCCGATAGTCCACGAGGTATCCGTCAAACCCGGCCTTGATCAGGGCCCCGACGATTTCGGGAAAATCCATGGTCGCTTCGTAGGAAGCCGTCAGGCAATTTTGAGCAATAGTCTTCGTCTGCGCGTCCATCGCGCTCTCCTTCCAGGGTTTTCTGTTGCTTCTGTCCGTCAACCGATAGGAATGTCGGTGAGGCCGCGCTTCTCGACGATGCCTTTCAATATCGCCTCGATCTGCGTCCTCTCGTTGGTAGAGAGGTGGCCAAAGAACGAGGCGTCGTTTTCGTCTGCGAGGCGGGCAAGGTCAGGAACGATGCGGAGCCCCTCCACCGACAGGGCAAGCGTATGCGCGCGCCCGTCCTCAGGATCGGCGGTGCGCTCGATCAGCGCCTTGGCGAGCAGACGATCGGCCAGTTTGCTGATCGCGCCTCTGGTCATGCCCATCCGTTCGGCCAGGCGGCTGGGCGCGAGCGCATCGACATCGTAGAGTTCCCGCAGGATCACCCATTCCGCGACCGTCACACCGGCGCTTTCGAGCCTGCGTGCAAAGGCGTGTGAAACATGATTGGAGACCAGGCGCATCCAGTAACCGAGGTGGCTGGTTAAGGCGGAAACGGGACGATCGGCTTTCACGTGAACCTCATTTATTGACAAGGAAACTATATGTGAATGGTTTCCTTGTCAACCATAATCTCGCAACGACACGTTTCAGGTGCTTGATCGAAGGTGATCCAGCCTGCGTATACGCTACGGGGACACTGAAATGGAGGGAAAATTGGTTTCTTCGTATATGCTTACGAACGATCTCTTGCGAGCCGGCGTGCTATGTCATAGGTGGTATTTGAGAACCCATGATTGCCGGAATAGGAAGGCCTTATGAAATCGAAGCCGCATCTCGTTGATGTTCAGGTAGGCCAGGCAATCAAGTATCAACGGCTCATGAAGCGCATGTCGCAGACCGAACTCGGCGATCGGGTCGGGGTCAGCTTCCAGCAAATCCAGAAATACGAAAAAGGCTCGAATCGCATCTCGGCCGGCAAGCTGGTCGATCTTGCGAAGGCCCTGGACGTGGACGTAAAGACGTTTTTCGACGATCTGACGGAAGTGACGAGAAGCGCCAAAAACATCTCGCCGGCGAATGACGAATTCGTCAT
>JAGWJK010000069.1 GCA_028865845.1 Rhizobiaceae bacterium | reverse complement strand
GATCATCTCGGCATAGGCGCCGGCATCGGAAGCGACGACCGCCGTGCGCGACGCCATGGCTTCGAGCGGCGTCAGGCCGAAGCCTTCGTTTCGGGACGGGGCGACATAGAGGGTCGCGCGCCGATACCAGGGCCTGATGTCATCGACTTCACCGAGAAAGCGGATGCGGTCGGCAAGGCCGGCTGCAGCTACCATTTTCACCAGGTCATCACCAAAACCGCGATGTTCCGCCGTCACACGGCCGCAGACGACCGCAGTCCAGTCAGGATGTTGCGGCAGAAGCTCGATCATCGACTTGACGAAAAGATCGGTGCCCTTCTGGTGGCGCACGCGGCCGAAGCAGCCGACCAGATATTTGCCGGGCAGGCCGGTCGCGGCCATCCGGTCATCGGGCACCTCAGGCGGATGGAAAAGCTTGAGGTCGACACCGTGTTGGATAACGGTATGCGGCACCTGCAGGAAGCTGCCGGAGCGACTGCTGGTGGCGATGACCGCGTCCATTCGGCGGATGAGCCAGCGCGTGTAACCGGTGTGGCGACGCTGCGCCGCCGAGGTGAAGACCAGTTTCAGCGGCATGCGCAGGATGGATCGGAGCAGCAGCCCGACCAGCATCTCGTTGTTGCGGCGCGCATGCCAGACACGGACGCGGTGACGCCGAGGCTTCGTCCAGAGGCCGGCAAGCCGCGACCATTCGAGCTTCGGCAGATGGGCCGGCAGGCCCGGCCCGAGTGTCACGATACGGCAGCCAAGCTCGATCTGCTTGGGGATCAATTGACCGATCGTGGAAGTAACGCCGGAGAGCCGGCGTTTGAAATTCGTCGCGATGACCTCGATCTCACGGATATCGCCCAGATGCGATGCGTCGCGATCCCGCACGGAAGATCAACCCCAGGTAATGGAGAGGATTTCGTAACCCTTGGCGCCGCCGGGTGCATTGACCTCGATGGAATCGCCGACTTCCTTGCCGATCAGCGCACGGGCGATCGGCGAGGAGATGGAGATGCGGCCTGCCTTCACGTCGGCTTCCTGATCGCCGACGATCTGATAGATCTTTTCTTCGTCGGTATCTTCGTCGACGAGCTTCACTTTCGCGCCGAACTTGATCTTCGAGCCGGACATCTTGGTGAGGTCGATGACTTCTGCGCGTGCCGTCAGGTCTTCGAGCTCGCCGATGCGGCCTTCGTTGTGGCTCTGCGCTTCCTTGGCAGCGTGGTACTCGGCATTTTCGGACAGGTCGCCATGGGCGCGTGCTTCCGCAATTGCCTCGATGATTCGCGGGCGCTCTTCCTGCTGACGCCAGCGCAGTTCTTCCTGCAGCTTGACGAACCCGTTCTGCGTCATCGGTACCTTTTCAACCATTTTTCTTGTCCTTCACTCCCTGTGTTGCCTTGGCGCACACACAAAAGAAAACAGGTCCCGAAGCGGAACTTCGGAACCGTGCCATAGCCGTTATTCGCACATCTATAGCAGATTGCGACAACCGATTTCCAGAAAATTCGATGACTTATCGCGAGACGCGTATTTCGGGTCGACCTAGGCGAGCGTTGCCGGTGCGTTGAGGCGATGCGAATTCCAGCGGCGAAGGAAGGCAGGCCCCCGGCGCATGATCGGATGCTCCGTGCATCGAATGGATGCACGGAGCTGCGGCGTCTAATGATCTGCCATTCCGGTTACAGGCATGTTTTCTGCATGATGCAGGGTCGGCATGACGAGGATGACGGCAGCCGCGGCGGCAAGCAGGCCGGCCACCGAGAGGATGGAGGTCAGATGCATATCGCTGACGAAATCGGCTCCCGCCGCCGTGCCGAGGATGGCGCTGAAGAGGGCAACGCCGATCGCGCCGCCGACCTGTCGCGCGGCGTTGACGACGCCGGAGGCGATGCCGACGGATTTCGGATCGGCATAGGCAAGCGTGGCCGCCATGACCGACGGGATTGCAAGCGCGATGCCGGCGCCGGAAACCATGAATGCCGGCGCCACGACGAAGACGGATGAATCGGCGCCGATGAGCAGCGTCGCGGCAAAACCGACCGATGCCAGCAGCAGGCCGACGATCATCGTCGGACGGACACCGAAACGGGCGGCGAGCCGACCGGCCGCGACATTGACGACCATGATCACGGCGCTCATCGGCACGAAGGCCACGCCGGTCGCAAAGGCCGATTTTCCCTGCACGGACTGGAAGAACAGGCTGAAGACGAAGATCATCCCGTAGAAGACGAAATTCAGGACGAAGCCGGCAAAGGCGGCGACGGTGAAGCCGGTATTGCGGAAAAGGCCGAGCGGCACCATCGGCTGTCGGACGCTGCTTTCGATATAGAAAAAGGCCGCGGTGAAGAGCGCAGCGATGACGAGCCCGGCTGCGATCCATGGGCCACTTCCGGCGACATCGGCATGGGAGACGGCGGCCGTCAGGCAGGCGAGGGCGGCGGCAGCCGTAAACTGGCCGGCGAGATCGAAATCGCGCTTGACCCTGGCGATCAGCGCCGGGCCGTGGCGCAGCGTCAGCCAGATGCCGACAACGCCGACCGGGACGTTCATCAGGAAAATCGTCCGCCAGCCGACGAGGCTGATCAATGCACCGCCAACGAGCGGACCAGCTGCGATCGCCAGACTGCCCGAGCCGGCCCACAGGCCAACCGCCTTGGCGCGATCTCGACTTTCTGGGAAAGCGCGCTGAAGCAACGCCATGGCCGAAGGAACGAGCAAGGCCGCACCCAATCCCTGACCGACGCGTGCCAGCGTGAGAATAAGGAAGTTCGGTGCGGCTCCGCAGACCAGCGACGCCACGAGGAAGATCGCAAAGCCCCAGAGGAAGGTGGCGCGCGCGCCGATGCGATCGCTGAGTGCGCCGGCGCTGAGCAGGAAGGTGGCATAGGAAAGCGTATAGGCGTTCAGCACCCATTGCAGCTCTTCAAGCGGGACGCGAAAGGTGGACTGAAGCGACTCGACCGCGACGTTGACCACGGAAACATCGAGTGAAACCAGCATGATACCGGTCATGGCCGCGAATAGCACCATGAACGGCCGTGCCTCATCGGAAGCTTCCGCCTCCATCAATTCTGTGTCGGACATATTCTACGATTACCTGCGGGGAAAGGCGGATGCACAGACGGCATCCGCGAGAGGATAAGCCTCTGTTTAAACCCATATCGCCCGAGCGACTATCGGCTATAAACTGAAAACACTCTTTAGTGATTGAGCATAATGAGCGCCGATCGCGGCGGCGTGCGGCCCGTCATTTCATCCGCATTTGGGAGCAGCGTTTGCTCGCGGGGCGCGGCTTCGCAGTCGCCCAAAGTTGCCTGTTGCAGCTCGGCCAAAGAGATAGACTGCTGCTGATTTTCGGAGGCTGATCCAAGGCAATCGCAGTTGCGATGCCGGAAAGACGAGGCCGTTTATCCGGCCTCGTCATGGCATTTGCTTAGAAGTAGCTCTGCAGCGTACGAACTTCGAGATTGCCGGCCTTGAGGGCCTTGATCGCCATGGCCGCAGCTTCAGCGCCGGCCATCGTCGTGTAATAGGGCACCTTCTGCATCAAGGTGGCGCGGCGCAGCGACTTGGAGTCCGAGATCGCCTTGTTACTATCCGTCGTGTTGATCACCAGCTGGACCTGACGGTTGCGGATGGCGTCCTCGATATGGGGGCGGCCTTCCAGCACCTTGTTGATCTTCGCGGCGGCAATGCCCTGTTCGGCGAGGAAGCGCTGCGTGCCCCCGGTCGCCAGTACCTTGAAGCCCAGTTCGGTGAGCATGCGGATGGCCGGCAGGACGCGCGGCTTGTCGTCGTCGCGCACCGAAACGAAGACCGTTCCGTCGCGCGGCAGTTCGACGCTGGCGCCGAGCTGCGACTTGGCGAAGGCAAGCGCGAAATCCGTATCGAGACCGATGACTTCGCCGGTCGAGCGCATTTCCGGGCCAAGCAGCGTGTCGACGCCGGGGAAGCGGGCGAACGGGAACACGGCTTCCTTGACCGCGATATGCTTCAGCTTGCGCGGATCGGGCTTCTCGCCGTAGGCGGCAAAGGTCGGATCCAGCTTTTCGCCAGCCATGACACGCGCGGCGATCTTGGCGATCGGCGCGCCGATGGTCTTCGCGACAAAAGGCACCGTACGCGAGGCGCGCGGGTTGACTTCGAGCACGTAGACGACGCCGTCCTTGATCGCGAACTGCACGTTCATCAGGCCGCCAACGTTCAATGCCTTAGCCATCGCCTTTGCCTGCCGCTCCAGTTCATCGAGCATCTCGCTCGAGAGCGTGCGCGGCGGCAGGGAGCAGGCGCTGTCGCCGGAGTGAATGCCGGCTTCTTCGATATGCTCCATGATGCCGGCCACGAAGACGTCCTTGCCGTCGGAAAGGCAGTCGACGTCGACTTCGATGGCGTTTGCGAGGTAGCTGTCGAACAGCAGCGGGTTCTTGCCGAGCAACGTGTTGATCTGGCCGGTCTTGTCGTTCGGATAGCGCTGCTTGATGTCTTCCGGTACCAGCTCCGGCACGGTGTCAAGCAGATAGGTCTGCAGCATGCCTTCCGAATGGATGATCTGCATGGCGCGGCCGCCGAGAACGTAGGACGGACGGACGACCAGCGGGAAGCCGATTTCGGCAGCGACCAGGCGGGCCTGCTCGACGGAGTAGGCGATGCCGTTGTTCGGCTGGTTGAGATCGAGCTTCATCAGAAGCTTCTGGAAGCGGTCGCGGTCTTCGGCAAGGTCGATCGCATCAGGCGCGGTGCCGAGGATCGGGATGCCGTTCTTCTCGAGCGCTTCGGCAAGCTTCAGCGGCGTCTGGCCGCCGAACTGCACGATGACGCCGACGAGTTCGCCATTCTCCTGCTCTGCCTTCAGGATCTCGATGACATCTTCGGCGGTGAGCGGCTCGAAATAGAGACGATCCGAGGTGTCGTAATCGGTCGATACGGTTTCCGGGTTGCAGTTGACCATGATCGCTTCGTAGCCGGCATCCTTCAACGCGAAGGCGGCGTGGCAGCAGCAATAGTCGAACTCGATGCCCTGGCCGATGCGGTTCGGACCGCCGCCGAGGATGACGACTTTCTTGCGGTCGGAAACCTTGGCTTCCGAGCGGGCGCTGCCCACGAAGGGCGTTTCGTAGGTGGAGTACATATAGGCGGTGGGCGAGGCGAACTCGGCCGCGCATGTGTCGATGCGCTTGAAGACCGGGCGGACGTTCAGGCCGTTGCGCAGCTCCGCCACTTCCTTCGGGCGCCTGCCGGTGAGCGTGGCGAGGCGCGCGTCGGAGAAGCCCATGGCCTTCAGCATGCGCAGGTTGGTCGCATCTGCCGGCAGGCCGTGCTCGCGCACGCGTGCTTCCATATCGACGATCGCCTTGAACTGGGCGATGAACCAGGGGTCGATCTTGCAGCCTTCGTGCACTTCTTCCGGGCTCATGCCGAGACGAAGCGCCTGTGCGACCATGCGCAGGCGATCCGGCGTCGGCGTGCCGATTGCGGCGCGGATGGCATTCTGGCTGCCTTCGCCTTCCTCCATGCCGGGGATTTCGATTTCGTCGAGACCGGTCAGGCCGGTTTCAAGGCCGCGAAGTGCCTTCTGCAGCGATTCCGCGAAGGTACGGCCGATGGCCATGACTTCGCCGACGGATTTCATCGCGGTGGTCAGCACCGGCGAAGCGCCGGGGAACTTCTCGAAGGCGAAGCGCGGGATCTTGGTGACGACGTAGTCGATCGACGGTTCGAACGAGGCCGGGGTGGCGCCGCCGGTGATGTCGTTCTCCAGTTCGTCGAGCGTATAGCCGATCGCGAGCTTGGCCGCGACCTTGGCGATCGGGAAGCCGGTTGCCTTCGACGCCAGCGCCGAGGAGCGCGATACGCGCGGGTTCATTTCGATGACGACGAGGCGGCCATCCTTGGGGTTGACGGCAAACTGCACGTTCGAGCCGCCGGTTTCGACGCCGATCTCGCGCAGAACCGCGATCGAGGCGTTACGCATGATCTGGTATTCTTTGTCCGTCAGCGTCAGCGCCGGTGCGACCGTGATCGAATCGCCGGTATGCACGCCCATCGGATCGATGTTTTCGATCGAGCAGATGATGATGCAGTTGTCCGCCTTGTCGCGGACGACTTCCATCTCGAATTCCTTCCAGCCGAGAACGGACTCTTCGACCAGAACTTCGGTGGTCGGCGAGGCGTCAAGGCCGCCGCTGACGATCTCGAAGAATTCCGAGCGGTTGTAGGCGATGCCGCCGCCGGTGCCGCCGAGGGTAAAGGAGGGGCGGATGATGGCGGGCAGGCCGACATGGTCGATCGCCTGCGCGGCGATTGCCATGGCATGGCTCATGTAACGCTGCTTGCGGTCGCTCTCGCCGAGGTTCCACTGGTTCTCGAGCTCGTCGAGCGCCTTGTCGAGTTCGCTGCCGGAGAGCTGCGCCTTCAGCTTACTGCGTTCGGCTTCATGCGTCTTGCGATCGGCGTCCTTGATGTCGGTGGCGTTCGCCAGCATCGAGCGCGGCGTTTCGAGGCCGATGCGGGCCATGGCTTCGCGGAAGAGGGCGCGGTCTTCGGCCATGTCGATCGCGGCGGGCTTGGCGCCGATCATCTCGACATTGTAGCGGTCGAGCACGCCCATGCGCTTCAGCGAAAGAGCGGTGTTGAGTGCAGTCTGGCCGCCCATGGTCGGAAGCAGCGCGTCCGGGCGCTCCTTGGCGATGATCTTGGCGACCACTTCCGGGGTGATCGGCTCGACATAGGTCGCGTCCGCAAGACCCGGGTCGGTCATGATCGTCGCCGGATTGGAGTTGACGAGGATGACGCGGTAGCCCTCTTCTCGGAGCGCCTTACAGGCCTGTGTTCCGGAATAGTCGAATTCGCAAGCCTGGCCGATAACAATCGGTCCTGCACCGATAATGAGGATCGATTTGATATCTTGGCGCTTCGGCATGGGCTCACATCCGTTTTTTTGTTGCGCGAAAAACCGGCCAGGGTGGGAGATCACCGGCCGGGGCGCATGGACAAGTCTTTTCAGGCTAGAAGCGGCTTATAGGCAAATGTATTTGCAAACGGAACCCCATAAATCACGGAATCGACAGGAATCCTGAAGAGAGTGATCGCCCCTGCGTGAACCCCAGGCGACGGATTTCGCTCCAGCGACCTTCCACGATTTCGAAGGGCTGCTCAAAAGTCGGATATATAATGAGGCACGAACCGCGATGTATCGCGCGTCACCGGCGTGTGCTTCTTTTTGCAGTTGGCGGCCGTATTGCAGACGGCGGGCTGTGGTGAAATTTTTCTTTCTCGTTTTAGTAATTTGTGGTGACAGGGTATATCTTGGAAAGAGACTGTCATTCTGCTCTCAAGAACCTGCATCGCCGGGAGGTGCAACATGGATTGGAAAGGTCGTCGGCAATCCGACAACATCGAGGACGAACGTGGTTCATCGCCGATGGGCGGCGGCGGTCCCCTGGGTGGCGGCGGTTTCAGCTTTCCCGGCGGCGGCGGTGGTCGTGGCCTGAGCTTCAAGACCATTATCATTCTCGCCATTATTTTCCTCGTGCTGCAATATGGCTTCGGTATTAATGTCATGGGGCTGCTGCAGCAGAGCGGAGCGCTGACTGGCGGCAGCGGATCCGGCTATTCGCAAAATGATTCCAGCGGCGCGCCTCCCGCCAATGACGAGATGAAACAGTTCGTGGCGACGGTGCTTGCCGATACGGAAGACACCTGGACCGGCATCTTCAAGTCGATGGGCAAGACTTATACAGACCCGAAGCTGGTGCTGTTCTCCGGACGCTTCCCTTCCGCATGCGGGACTGCCTCGGCGGCAACCGGGCCATTCTACTGCCCGAGCGACCAGAAGGTTTATCTCGATATGGCCTTCTTCCAGCAGATGAAGGACCAGTTCGGCGCCGCAGGCGATTTTGCGCAGGCCTATGTGATCGCGCATGAGGTCGGCCATCACGTTCAGGATCTGCTCGGCATCCTGCCGAAGTTTAATCAGGCCCGGCAGAATATGAGCGAAGTCGACGCCAACAAGATGTCGGTGCGCATCGAGCTGCAGGCCGATTGCTTTGCAGGCATCTGGGGCAAGTATACGCAGCAGAAGGGTATTCTGCAGAGCGGCGATCTAGAAGAGGCATTGAATGCTGCCCAGCAGATCGGCGACGACACGCTGCAGAAGCGCACGCAGGGCTATGTCGTTCCCGACAGCTTCAACCACGGCACCTCGGCGCAACGGGTGAAATGGTTCAAGCAGGGCTTCGATTCGGGTAAGCTTAGCGATTGCGATACGTTGAACAACCCGGTCTGATACGGTCAAAACCCTCTCCCCACATGGTGGGGAGAGGGCTTTTCATTCACTTCTCGCTGTCCATGTGCGCGAGCTGTGCCTCCGGATAGCGACCGCCTGCAGCGGCATCCTTCGGAACGGCACGCTCGATGGCGGCGAAATCTGTCTCCGACAGTTCCACCGACAGCGCCCCCAGCGCTTCCGCCAACCGATCGCGGCGGCGCGCGCCGACGAGGGGGATGATATCCTTGCCCTTGGCATCGACCCAGGCGATGGCGATCTGCGCGACGCTCACGCCCTTGGACTCGGCGATCTGGCGCAGCGCCTCCACCAGCTCCAGGTTCTTTTCGACATTGCCGGCCTGGAAGCGCGGGCTGAAGGACCGGAAGTCGCCTTTCTGATTGGCACCATCCTTCTGCCAGTGTCCGCTGATCAGGCCGCGCGAGAGCACGCCATAGGCGGTGATCCCGATGCCGAGCTCGCGGCAGGTGGGCAGGATCTGCTCTTCGATGCCACGCGAGATCAGCGAATATTCGATTTGCAGATCGACGATGGGGTGCACGGCAGCGGCGCGGCGAATGGTGTCGGAGCCGACTTCGGAGAGGCCGATGTGCCTGATGTAGCCTTCTTTGACGAGGTCGGCCATGGCGCCGATCTGCTCCTCGATCGGGACATTCGGGTCAAGGCGGGCAGGGCGGTAGATGTCGATATAGTCGACACCGAGCCGCTGCAGCGAGTAGGCGAGGAAATTGCGGATTGCTGCCGGCCGCGCGTCGTAGCCAAGCCACGCACCCTTCGGATCCCGCAGCGCGCCGAACTTGACGCTGATCATGAAATCGTCGCGCTTCAGGCCCTTGATGGCTTCGCCGATCAGCATTTCGTTGTGGCCCATGCCATAGAAATCACCGGTATCCAGAAGGTCGATACCGGCGTCCAGCGCGGCATGGATGGTGGCGATGCTTTCGGCGCGGTCGGAGGGGCCATACATGCCCGACATGCCCATGCAGCCGAGGCCGAGAGCGGATACTTCAGGGCCGGTCCTGCCCAGTTGATGTTTCTGCATTTGCCTTCTCCTTGATGTTCGGCGCCCCGATCACGGGGTGTCTCCGGATGTGGTTTTACCGCATCCGCGGCGGTTCTCCACCGATTGGGAAGCGGATTTTTCCGGTCCTTTCCTGTATTATGCGAGCCGGCGCCACATGCCGGCACCCCTTCGGGCCCTCATTGATTTCCTGAACGCCGACCAGCGCCGGCGGGGCGATCGATAGGTCCGTTTCGCTTTGGAATCGAGGCTATCCGCCGACAAATCGGGAAGATTGACGCGTCCGCGCATTGTTTCCGTCGAATTCTTTGGGTATGTGACAGCGTTTCGATACTCGTTCATGTTCTGTCTCTCATGGAGACGGGGCCACTCATAGGGCAAACTCCATGATAGACCCGAAATTCGCCCGACGCGGCTTGTTCCTCGTCTTCATCATCCTGTTCCTGGATGTGATGGGCATTGCCATCATCATGCCGGTGATGCCGCATTTCCTGGAAGAACTGACGGGCGGATCGGCAAGTGCCGCAGCGATCGACGGCGGCTGGCTTCTATTTGCCTATGCGGCGATGCAGTTCCTGTTTTCGCCGCTGATCGGCAATCTGAGCGATCGTTTCGGGCGTCGTCCGGTGCTGCTTGCCTCGGTGCTCACCTTCGCGATCGACAATTTCATCTGTGCGATTGCCGCGAGTTATTGGATGCTGTTTGCCGGGCGTATTCTTGCCGGCATCAGCGGCGCCAGCTTTTCCACATGCTCCGCCTATATCGCCGATATCAGCGACGACAAGAACCGGGCGCGGAATTTCGGCCTCATCGGCATGGCGTTCGGCGTCGGCTTCGTGCTCGGGCCCGTCGTCGGCGGTTTTCTTGGCACATTCGGCCCGCGCGCGCCTTTCTACGGCGCCGCAGCGCTATCCTTCCTGAATTTCATCGGCGCGTGTTTCCTTTTGCCGGAAACGCTGGAGGCGAAAAACCGCCGCCGGTTCGAGCTCTGGCGTGCCAATCCACTCGGCGCGCTCAAGCAGATCCGCCATTACCAGGGCGTCGGCTGGCTTTTCGTCGTCATGTTCTTCAACTGGCTGGCGCATGGCGTCTATCCGGCGGTGTGGGCGTTCGTCACCTCCTATCGCTATGGCTGGAGCGAATGGCAGATCGGCTTCTCGCTCGGTGCCTACGACATTGGCGCAGCTGTGGTGATGGGGCTGGTGCTGCCGCGGCTGGTGCCGGTTCTCGGCGAATGGAAAACCGTCGTGCTTGGCCTCGTCTTTTCCGGCGTCGGCCTGATGGGCTATGCCTTCGCGTGGCAGGGCTGGATGGTCTACGTGGTGATCGTACTGACGGTGATCGAAAACGTCGCCGACGCGCCGCTGCGTTCGATTGCCGCCAGTAAGGTGCCCCCGTCGGCGCAAGGCGAGCTGCAAGGCGCGCTCGGCAGCCTTACCAGCATCACGGCGATCGTCGGGCCGATCCTCTTCCCCTACCTGTTCGGCCATTTCACCGCGCCGGACGCGCGCGTGGCTTTCGCCGGTGCACCCTTCGTCATGTCGGCGATCTTGATTCTGGCCGCCGTGGTGGTCTTCGTCGCCAA
>JAGWJK010001076.1 GCA_028865845.1 Rhizobiaceae bacterium | reverse complement strand
CACGGCATATCCGGCGGCAAGTTCACGGACGGCACGATTTCGCGCTGGCTGGAAGAAGCGCTCGCCGTCCTCGATCATGCCAAACCGAAAAAAATCGTGCTCATCGGCTCTTCGATGGGCGGCTGGATCGCGCTGCGGGTCATCCAGGAACTGCGCAAACGAAAGAAGGCGCCTGTCATCCAGGGCCTAGTGCTGATCGCTCCCGCGCCGGACTTCACCATCGACCTCATCGAACCCAACCTGTCCGATGTGGAACGCAGGTCACTCGCCGAGCGCGGCTATTTCGAGGAACCGTCCGAATACAGCCCGGAGCCGAACATCTTCACCCGGGCATTGATCGAGGATGGACGCAGCAATCGCGTGCTGACCGGCATCATCGAAACCGGCTGCCCGGTACACATTCTTCAGGGCATGCAGGACGAGGACGTGCCTTACGCGCATTCGTTAAAATTGGTCGAGCACCTGCCGGCCGACGATGTCGTGTTAACACTTGTGCGCGACGGCGACCATCGCCTCTCCAGGCCCCAGGATATCGAGCGGATGCTGACTGCCGCGGAGACACTGGCGCAGCATAACGCCTGATAAAACAAGCAGATAGGATAATCAAAATCTCGCGGCCCATTCGTCGCGAGATCGATTGCCTCTACCTCTTTGTAATCAGAAGCGGCATCCAAATGTGGCAAATATGCCTTGGATTGCGCTAAAATTAACCATAACCTTGGGTTCCGTTGTTAACACTTAAGTAATGATTGACTTGATGCGCCCCCCTACATTAACAATTTGTTAACAAATGCAGGGACGATACAAGGAAGAGTTGGCGTGCGTATCAAGGGCGTATTCGTTGCCTTCGCAGCTATAGTTGCGATGTCGTCGTCGGCCATGCCGGCCCCCCAGAAAACCGCATCGATGACCATCGGTAGCGTTACATCACAGCCCATCGGGCACTACGAATTCTGCGAGCGTCACACCGACGAATGCGGCCCGACCCGCAATACCGGCCCGGCCGACATGAACTCGGCCGCCTGGGACCTCGTCAAGGAAGTCAACCTGCGCGTCAACAAGACCATCACTCCGGCCACCGACATGGAAGTCTATGGCCAGGAGGAATATTGGGAATATCCGAAGACCGCCGGCGACTGCGAGGATTTCGCGCTCCTGAAGCGCAAGCTGCTGATCCAGAGCGGCTTTTCCGCCGCCAACCTGCTGATGACCGTGGTGCGCAAGCCTGATGGCGAAGGCCATGCCGTGCTGACGCTGCGCACGAAGCAGGGCGATTACATCCTCGACAATCTCGAGGACGAAGTGAAGATCTGGTACAAGACGCCCTACTCCTACCTGAAGCGCCAGGCGAGCTATAATGCCGGCCGCTGGGTCACCATCGAGAACGGCAATGACGTTCTCGTCGGCGCGGTCAAGTAAACACCGCTTCAAGTCATTCCACACAAAAGGCCGGCGATTGCCGGCCTTTTGCTTTTCCGATTATTTTAGAACAGTCCCTGCCCGAAGAAGGCCGGACGAATTGTCATCTCCACTATCGAGCTAGTGGTTTTTGTGGCCCTGCTGACCGGCCTTGGTGTTCTGCTCATGGGAGCCGCCGCGCGTACCAGCCGATTGCTCGTTGCGGGAGCCCGTGGACGCGGCATTGCGGGTCTTGTCATCCATGTTCTTGTGGCTTTGCTGGCCAGCCTTGACGTGCTGTTCATGCGTTCCACCTTGGTTCGCCATTGGATGTCTCCTTTATTGTTTACAGACGAGGCCAGGAGCGGCCTCGTGTAGCTAACCGATGACGGTCGGGAGCGTTCCGAATTTTAACATTTCGTGAATGAAGGCCTCCGGAGAGTCCCGTCACCCATGGGCACGTTGCTTCGGTCTTCCCGAGCTATGTCTCAGCCATTGCCGATCAGAATGCCGGCGGCGAGCACCAGAGAACCGCCGACGACCACCTGGAAGGCAGCGCGCAGGAAGGCGGTTTCCATGTATTTGTTCTGGATGAAGGCGATCGCCCAAAGCTCGAAGAAGACGACGATGCCGGCGATGACGGTTGCCGTCCAGAAATCGGGAATGAGATAGGGCAGCGCATGCCCGAGGCCGCCGAGCGCCGTCATGATGCCGCAGGATAGACCGCGTTTGATAGGAGAGCCGCGACCGGAAATCTTGCCGTCGTCATGTGCAGCTTCCGTGAAACCCATGGAAATGCCGGCGCCGACGGAGGCGGACATGCCGACGAGAAAGGTCTGCCATGTGTTCTGCGTTGCAAAGGCG
>JAGWJK010001075.1 GCA_028865845.1 Rhizobiaceae bacterium | reverse complement strand
GAATTCGAGAACAAGCTCGAATTCCAGAAACTCTATAACGGCGCATGCACCCGTCTCGGTGAGAAGGAAATCAACGCCTCGATCAATACCTTCATCGATAAGATCAAGGCCAACGGGGACCTCAAGAAGATCTACGACAAGTGGATGAAGGTTCCGGTCCCCGAATTTCCGGACACCATGGACGGTGTCCCCTTCAAGGTCGACTAAGCTGAAGACCGCATGACCACCCAGAAATGGCGATAGCGACGGCTGCCATCGCCGCTGCGGGTGGTCACAGGTTCCCGCGATTGAGGAGCACGACGATGAACAAGCCGATATTCGTGCTCAACGGGCCGAATCTCAACCTGCTTGGGCAAAGAGAACCCGCCATCTACGGCATGACCACGCTTTCCGACATTCACGAGAGCTGTGTCGAGAAGGCAAAAGCATTGGGATTTAAGGTGGAATTCCGGCAGACGAATTTCGAAGGCGAACTGGTGGAGAGCGTTCATCAGGCACGTACCGACGCCTGCGGCATCATCATCAACCCCGCCGGCTATTCCTTTACGTCGATCGCACTTCTCGACGCCCTGAAAACATTCGATCCACCCAAGATCGAGCTACATATTTCCAACGTCCATGCCCGCGAGAACATCTATCACAACTCGCTGGTCTCACGGGTCGCGAACGCCATCCTGATCGGGTTCGGCGCGCGCGGCTACGAACTTGCGATCCAGGCCATGGCCGACATGGTGAACCAGGCGGCGGATGGAAGCCGCCAAGCGGCGGGCCGGCGATGAACTACCAGCTGGACTTCACCCCGGTCATCGATGGGCTCCCGAGCCTATTGCTCGGCTGCCTCGGGACGTTCATGCTTTCGATATTCGGGATGGCGCTGGCGATCGTCATCGGTGTCGGCGGCGTGGTGCTGCGGGATTCGCCGCTCAAGCCATTGCGCTGGATGGTGATCGGCTTTGTCGAACTGATCCGCAACACGCCCTTTCTGGTGCAGATCTTCTTTCTCTACTTCGCCCTTCCCTTTACCGGCATTCGGCTGGATCCAACGCCGACGGCGATCATCGCACTCGGCATCAACGGCGGAGCCTATGCGATCGAAATCATCCGTGGCGGCATTCAGTCGATCTCCAAGGGACAGACCGAGGCTGGATTGGCGCTCGGGCTGCATAAGGCCCAGGTTTTCCGCCTGATCATACTCAAGCCGGCTCTGCGAGCGATCTATCCTTCGCTGACCAGCCAGTTCGTCCTTCTGACGCTGTCGACCAGCATCACATCGGCGATATCAGCCTATGAGCTGACGTCAGTGTCGCAGCGCATCGAGTCGGAAAGCTTCCGAAGCTTCGAAGTCTATTTCACCGTGACGATCTTCTACCTGATCATCTCCTGGCTGATGATGCGGATCTTCGCGCTCTTCTCCGCCCGTTATTTCACCTATCCCGTCAAATAGGAGGCAAGCGATGGGCGTCGACGAATTCACGTTTCTGCTGATCGGCCTCAAGTGGACCGTCCTTCTGTCGGCGGTCGGCTTCGTCTGCGGATGCCTGGCTGGGCTGGGCGTAGCGCTTGCCCGGACATCGGAAATCAGTTGGCTCGAACGCGTGACCGCGGCCTATATCGCCGTCTTCCAGGGCACGCCGCTGCTGATGCAGCTTTTCCTCGCCTATTATGGGCTGGCGCTGATCGGGCTGAAGCTCGACGCATGGATAGCCGTGGCGATCGGGCTTACCCTGCATGCAAGCGCCTATCTTGGCGAGATCTGGCGCGGATCGATCGACGCCATCCCGCGCGGCCAGGTGGAGGCAGCAAAAGCACTCAGCCTGAAATATGTCTCGCGGATGAAAGATGTCGTTCTGCCGCAGGCGCTGCGGATTTCCCTTCCGGCGACGATCGGCTTCCTAGTCCAGCTGATCAAGGGCACCTCGCTCGCCTCTATCGTCGGCTTCACGGAGCTTACTCGCGCGGGAAACATCATTTCGAACCAGATATTCCAGCCCCTGACCGTCTTCGGCATCGTCGGCATCCTGTACTTCCTGATGTGCTGCCCATTGACCATAGTCGGAGCACGCCTGGAACGACGGTTCGCCAGCGCTTCACGCTGAGCGGCCGAGAAACAGCGGAGTTCCGAACAATGGCCAGCGAACGCGCACAATCCTCCGAAGCAATCATCCGGATCGACCATGTCGAGAAATGGTACGGCGCGTTTCAGGCTTTGCGAGACATCAACCTGTCCGGCCGAAAGGGGGAAAGGATCGTTCTTTGCGGGCC
>JAGWJK010001074.1 GCA_028865845.1 Rhizobiaceae bacterium | reverse complement strand
GATGCAGACGGCGCTGATCACCGCCCTCGTATTTTCCGCCCTGCTGCTGTGGCCGAGCATCAAGCTTCCGGCTTTCGTTCTCTGCATCCTGTTGCCGGCCGCCGCAGCCTTTGTTTTCACCCGCTATATGCGCCAGCGGCTGTCCGGCCACACAGGCGACACGATCGGTGCGACGCAACAGATTTGCGAGATCGCCGCCTTGTGCGCTCTTGCTATGTTCGTCTGAAGCATCGATATATTTCCTCATGCAAACACCCTGCATCCTTGTCTGTTCTATCGACATCAACACCGGCTATTGCTTCGGCTGCGGTCGCACGCGCGAAGAAATCGGCGGATGGATGACCTATAGCGACGAAGAACGCAGCGAAATCATGCAGGTCCTGCCCGAGCGGCTCGCGACGGTCGAGCGCAAGCCACGGCGCGAAACCCGCCGCCAGCGGCTCGCTCGGGAGCGCAACGCCGTATGAACCGCCTGAACATAGTCCTCGCCGTGATGGGCATCGGTCTAGTGCTTCTGGTCTTCAACAACAGCGGCGGCACGACCTTCGGCATGGACAACAACGACTTTGTCAACATCGTCTATCTGCTGCCGCTCGCCCTTGTCATGGGAGCCGGCATCTGGGCCAGCCGCCATACCGCCAGCCAGTCCCTGCGGAACTTGTTGATCTGGTTTGTGATCATCATGGCGCTTGCGACCGGCTATATCTATCGTCGCGACGCGACCGAGATGGGCGATCGGGTGCTGGCGGGACTGGTCCCCGGACGCGCCGTTGTCGTCACGACGAGCGAAGGCGGACAGGAAGTCATTCTTCACAAGTTGATGAACGGCCATTTCGAGGCCGAGGTGATGATCAACGGCCAACCGATCGATATGCTTGTCGACACAGGCGCAAGTACCGTCGCGCTATCGCAGGCGGATGCTGAACGTGTCGGCATCATCCCCGAAAATCTTACCTATTCGATGACGGTCGCCACGGCCAACGGCCGCGCCCGTGCGGCTCCAGTCGAGCTTGGCTCGGTCGCGATCGGTCCCATCCTGCGCCATGACGTGCAGGCAACGGTCGCCGAAGCTGGTCGATTGGATCAGAGCCTGCTCGGCATGAGCTTCCTGGAAACCCTGGGCTCCATGCAGATGCAGACAGACGAATTGCGCCTGAGGGACTGACCTCCGCCGGAGACTTCGCATAGTCAGGCAAGCAGGCTCAGATCATCCCAAACCATGACGATATCTTCGGACGGCCAGATCGGACCGGGATTGACATAGCTTCCGATCACCGTGCCGCCAAGCGAACTGTAGAAGGCGATTGCCGGATCATTGCCCGCAACCACGCCCAGCGCAGCACCTGGATATTTAAGATCTGCGAGGTGACGGGCCAGTTCCCGCATCAGGCGACGGCCGATACCTTGCCGTTTGACGGTGGCATCGACGTAGAGAAACCTGATCTCGCCACGCCCGCCAAATGCCTCATGAGAAGGCGCTCCGACCGCGCCAATGCCGACCAGGCGCTCTCCCTGTTCGGCAAGAAGCACCAATTGATCGCGTCCGGGATTGGTCAGGGCAGCCTTCCAGCGGGCCTCGCGATAGGCTTCGTCGAGAGCTGCAAAAACCGCATCGGAGACGAGCGTCCGGTAGGTTGCCCGCCATACGGAGACATGCAGGGCGACGATAGCGGCAACGTCCTCGATAGCGGCAGGCCGTAGGGTGATTTGGGTCATGGCCATCAAATAAGCGACACATTGCGCCGCAGCGCCCCGACGAGATAAAGCGACCCGGTCACGAGGACCCAGCCGTTCATCTGCAACGCCAACTCGGCAGCGTGTTCAAGAGCCACCTGGGCATCGGAAAAAGCCTCGCTTCTCGCACCTGACGCCGTCGCCAAAGCCAGCAGCGTCTCCGCCGTCTGCCCTTTCGCAAGACCGGGGGATTCCGTGCAGATGATGGCAGCCGCATAATGAGAGAGAACCGTCATGAACCCGGCCGCGTCCTTGTCCGAGCCGAGCGCCACCACGGCAACGCAGGGACCGATAAACTGCTGCGAATGAACGACATCGCGCATCACCGCTTCGATATTGAACGGGACATGCGCGCCGTCGAGCAACACTGGCACCGGCCGCGACTGCATACCCTCAGCAGCGACGTGATCGAAACGTGCCCGCTCCATCCGTCCGGGCAACCGCGCGCCGTCTTTGACTGCGTCGCTAAGCAGCCACGCGCCGATCGCGGGACCGGCACCCGTCGCGGTGTGCGTCCGCTCGCCGCTTT
>JAGWJK010001073.1 GCA_028865845.1 Rhizobiaceae bacterium | reverse complement strand
TCGACAAGAAGCTTATAACGTCCCTCGATGCCCACCGACTGCGTGGCCATGGCGCCCTCTAATATTTCACAAAAGTAATAAACCGTGCCGATGGGCTTTGGTTCCCTCAAAATCCATGGGCCCATCATCAAAAGTTGCGCTGTGGCATCTTCGCATCGCGCCGCACCATACTTCCCTTCTCCTCGATAAGAGAAACCCGGTTCGGGTAAAAATCTGTTTTATAATGATAATCCGTGTATTTTGAATATAAAATCGTCATTGTTTCCGTAATTGCTTGTTAACCATAAGCGCACATCTGCTAACGATAATCGTTCCGTATCGATAGCAATGGATTTCGAGTCGCAAATCACCTAGAATTAAAGAGCGTTACGTCCCCACAGCCGCCGTTTCGGCACTTTGCAAAGCTCTCGCCGATGCCCAAATCATCTCCTACGCCGCCTCCGGTCATCGATCCCATCCTGCGCCGGGCAGAAGCGCTGGATGCGCTCGACGCCATCCTGCCCTTTGATCGCCGCGACCAATTGGCGGCGCTGCTCAGCGACGAGGATGTCGCAACGCTGCGTCATCTTGCCGGCGAGGGCATGGGGGCCAATACGCTGAGGGCACTCGCTTCGGACCTTGGCTACCTGGAAGGATGGTGTCTTGCCGCTACCGGCAGCCCTCTACCCTGGCCGGCACGGGAGACGCTGCTGTTAAAATTCGTGGCTCATCATCTCTGGGACCCAGCACAAAAGGAAGAACATCCGGATCACGGCATGCCGGCCGAGGTCGCGGATGCCTTACGGGCACAGGGGCTGCTGAAGAGCAATGGGCCGCATGCTCCGGCAACCGTGCGGCGGCGGCTTACGAGCTGGACGATCCTGACACGCTGGCGCGGCCTGACCGGCGCCTTCAATGCTCCGGCACTGAAAGCGGCATTGCGGCTGGCGGTGCGCGCCAGCGGCCGACCGCGCCAACGCAAAAGCAAACAGGCGGTGACTGGCGATATCCTGGCAAAACTGCTTGCGGCCTGCGCCGGCGACCGGCTGGTTGATGTTCGCGACCGGGCGGTGTTGTTGACCGCCTTTGCCTCCGGCGGCAGGCGCCGTTCCGAAGTCGTCAATCTGCGCATGGAGGATCTGGTGGAAGAGGCGCCGGTGCGCGCCAATCCGGCGGATGAAAACTCGCCTCTCCTTCCCTGCCTGACCTTGCGGCTCGGGCGGACCAAAACCACCAGCAATGACGACGATGCTTCCGTGGTTCTTGTTGGCCGGCCGGTACAGGCACTCAAACATTGGCTGCACGAGGCCAATATCGAAACTGGCCCGATCTTTCGCCGTATCGACCAATGGGGCAATCTCGACTGGCGGCCACTGACCCCGCAATCCGTCAACTTGATCCTCAAGACACGGATCAAGAAAGCCGGTCTCGACCCTTCTGCTTTTTCAGCCCACGGTCTGCGTTCGGGCTATCTCACCGAGGCTGCGAACCGCGGCATTCCGCTGCCGGAAGCAATGCAGCAGTCATTGCACAAGTCGGTCACGCAGGCGGCGAGTTATTACAACGAAGCAGACAAGAAGATGGGACGCGCGGCGCGCCTGGTGATCTGAGGCAACTATTCCGCCGCCGATGGCTTTGGCAGCAATACCTCAAAGAAGGGCTGAAGTGCCGCTCCGAGCAACACGCTGTCGCCGGGAAAAGCAGCCGGCATGATCGGCGGGAGAGGCGGCGGCGGGCTTTCCGGCCGCTGGTTCTCCGAGACACGTTGCAGGGCGGCCATCAAGGCGTCGAGAACCGCGGACGGCAGGTCGCCGTCCAGAACGATCTTTCCAGGCGCGACGAACCCGGCAATCGCCATCAGGGCATCGAAGAGATGTTCCGCCGCGGCCGCAATCCAACGGCCGAAGGCAATCTCCCTGGCGGCTTCGTCTTCCGCCCCGCGCATCGCCGCCGTAAAAGCATCGGCCGAACACACCTCATCGAGCGGCAGCCGGTCTGGCCCCGTGCGCATTCCGCCGATGCGCCCCGCGCGCCCGCGCGCGCCGGCAAACGGAATGGAATGCAGAAAAAGGCCGGAGCGTATTCGCTCCTCGATCAGAACCATGACCATACCGGTATCCGGCACGCCGGCTCCAAGCGTGCGTTCGGCCAATACGGCCGCGACCGTATCCAGCTCGGTAACGATCAGATCGCCGGCCACCACTTGCCTCACCCGCTGCAGGCTGTCCTCGCCATAGTCGTCGAGCGCCAGCCCTATGCCGATGAGGTTGGCCGATGATCCTGCCGCGG
>JAGWJK010001072.1 GCA_028865845.1 Rhizobiaceae bacterium | reverse complement strand
ACAACCCCGCAGCGCTTCACGGCGCCTGGGACGAGCTCGAAGGCAAGGATCGCTTCGAGGCCCGCAAGATCGTCGTCCGTATCTTCGAAGAGGCAGGCCTGCTCGACAAGGTCGAGCCGCACAAGCACATGGTGCCGCATGGCGACCGTGGCGGCGTGCCGATCGAGCCGCGCCTGACGGAACAATGGTATGTCGATGCTAAGACGCTCGCCGAACCGGCGATCGCCTCCGTTCGCGAAGGCCGTACCAAGCTGGTTCCGAAGAGCTGGGACAAGACCTATTACGAGTGGATGGAAAACATCCAGCCGTGGTGCATTTCCCGCCAGCTCTGGTGGGGCCACCAGATCCCGGCATGGTACGGTCCCGACGGCCAGGTCTTTGTCGAAAAGACCGAGGAAGAGGCGCTGCAGGCGGCCATCCAGCATTACCTGTCGCATGAAGGCCCGATGAAGGCCTATGTCGAGGACCTCTTGGAAAACTTCAAGCCGGGCGACATCCTGACCCGCGACGAAGACGTGCTCGACACCTGGTTCTCGTCGGCACTGTGGCCGTTCTCGACGCTTGGCTGGCCGGACGAGACGCCGGAACTGGCGCGCTATTACCCGACGAACGTTCTCGTCACCGGCTTCGACATCATCTTCTTCTGGGTTGCCCGCATGATGATGATGGGCCTGCATTTCATGCAGGACGAAAATGGCGAGCCGGTCGAGCCTTTCCACACCGTCTACGTTCACGCCCTGGTGCGCGACAAGAACGGGCAGAAGATGTCGAAGTCGAAGGGCAACGTCATCGATCCGCTGGAACTCATCGACCAGTACGGTGCCGATTCGCTGCGCTTTACGCTGGCGATCATGGCGGCGCAGGGCCGTGATGTGAAGCTCGATCCGGCGCGCATAGCCGGCTATCGTAACTTCGGCACCAAGCTGTGGAACGCCACGCGCTTTGCCGAGATGAACGGTGCGAAGAGCGATCCGCATTTCGTGCCCGAAGCAGCCGAGCTGACGATCAACCGCTGGATCCTGACCGAGCTTGCCCGCACGGAGCGCGACGTCACCGAAGCGCTGGAAGCCTACCGCTTCAACGACGCGGCAGGCGCGCTTTACCGCTTCATCTGGAATCAGTTCTGCGACTGGTATCTCGAGCTGCTGAAGCCCGTCTTCGGCGGCGAGGACGAAAGCGCCAAGGCGGAAGCACAATCCTGTGCAGCCTACGTCCTCGAAGAGATCTACAAGTTGCTGCATCCCTTCATGCCCTTCATGACCGAAGAGCTGTGGGCGCATACGGCAGGCGAGGGCAAGGAACGCGATGGGCTGATCTGCCATGCCGAATGGCCGGTTCCGTCCTATGCCGACGACGTTGCCGCCGATGAGATCAACTGGCTGATCGATCTGGTCTCCGGCCTGCGTTCGGTTCGTTCGGAAATGAACGTCCCGCCGGCGGCCACCGCTCCGCTGGTGCTGGTCGACGCCAATAGCCTGACGCGCGAACGTCTGTTCCGGCACGATGCCGCCATCAAGCGGCTCGCCCGCGTCGAGGATATCTCGCTTGCCGATACCGCGCCGAAAGGCGCCGCGCAGATCGTTGTCGGCGAGGCGACGGTCTGCCTGCCGCTCGGCAGCCTGATCGATCTCTCCGCCGAAAAGGCGCGATTGGAAAAGGGTATCGCCAAGAACGAGCAGGAAATCGCCCGCATTGTTGGAAAGCTGTCGAACGAGAAGTTCGTTGCCAATGCCAATCCCGACGTGGTCGCCGCCGAACGCGAGCGGCTGGCCGAGCTGGAGGGGCAGCAGTCCAGTCTCAAAGTGGCACTGGAGCGGGTCAGCGAAGCCGGCTGATATATAAACAATCTCAAGTTGAGAGGGCGCGCGTCTGAAAAACGCGCGCTCTTTTTTTATTTTTGCGGCTGATTCGCCCAGAATTCATCTGAAACGATGCAGGAGGCGCGATTTTCGGGCTCACGCCAGCTTCGCGCAGGGCAAACGGGCTACCCCTAAATTATTAGGATTTTTCAAAAGCAGAACTGTTGTCAGATTGTAACAGGGCTGCTTCAAAGAGGAATGATAATCTAGTTGAAGCCGCAAATCACTTTAGTAAAGAAAAAAATAACTAAGCTTTCATTTGGTCAGCAGTGCACACCACTTTCTTACGTAAGTCGGTCAACATGCCGCAGGTCTGTGGATCAGTGGTGCCGTATTGCCAATTCGGGTGATGGTGGCAACAATCTGGCAACACATGCATAAGTGGGGGAAACAAATGGCATTTCGTCATGTG
>JAGWJK010001071.1 GCA_028865845.1 Rhizobiaceae bacterium | reverse complement strand
TGGCTGACGCCGTACGAAGGCTGGCCGAGCACGCGCTATGAGGCGAAAGCCCGGCGTGAGGGACGCTCGTCGGCCTACCTCACCTTCAAAAAGATCTAAGAGCAATTCCGGGAAAAGTGCGCAGCGGCTTTCCGTCCGGAATTGTGAACAAAGAAAAAGATAGAGCGGTTCTCAGCTTCCGTGAAAAGTTGAATCTCACTAAGCAAAAAAGATCGGGAAATTGCGGGCTCAATCATTGAGCCGTCACGGTCGTTGCGTGGATGCCGGGCCATGCTCGAAAGGCTGGGGCCGGCCGCGGAAGCACGGCGGGCCTGGTGTCATCCTGACGAAATCGCGCAGGACCTTAGTGCAGGCTGACCGTCTTCAGCTCATCCTCGGCAGCCTTGTAGAAGGTGCTCGAGCGGTTGTCGGTCAACAGGATTGGCGTGCCGTCGGCGCCGAACAGCGCCCAGAGGTCGACATCGGGGTCGATTTCCGGTGCTTCGGGGAAGCAGCGGGACACTTCGTCCGAGTGGATCTTCCTGATGTAGGCGACTTCACCGCTGCCGATATTGGCGAGTTCGGATTGGGTCAGGCGGGCATTGGCTTCTTTTAACAACATCTTCGTACCTCCAGTGCGAGGAACCAACGGCAATTTGCCGTTGTCCTACTGTGAGACCGAAATGTTAATTTTCTTCACCATGCGGTCGGGTTCCGGTCGAATGAGATCGACGGAAAGCAAACCATTTTTCAGACTGGCGCCCAGGACCTGCATGCCGTCGGCCAAGACAAAAACCCGCTGAAATTGACGGGCGGCGATGCCGCGATAGAGATAGTCCCGTTCTTCCTGTTCCACCTGCCGTCCGCGGATCAGAAGCTGATTTTCCTCCGTGGTCACGTCGAGTTCCTCTTCCGAGAAACCGGCAACCGCCAGCGTGATGCGCAACCGTTCCGGCTCGCCCGAAACGCGGTCGGCACGCATGCGCTCGATATTGTAGGGAGGGTAACCGTCGCTGACCTTGGAAATTCGCTCCAGCGTTTTTTCCATGGTGTCGAAGCCCAGGAGCAGAGGGCTGGCAAAGGGAGTCATTCGGCTCATTGTCTCAAGTCCTTGGGTAGCAAGCGACCTTTCCGGACCTGATTTTCAGCACCCGGCTAGCGCTAATATGGGAGTGCGGCCGGATGAGTGCAAGACGGAAGCGGTTTTCGCATCTGCGAGATCACTGATATCGACGATGAGTAGCCGGTCGGGGCGCCAGTCTGCCTTGACAAAGCACGGGCCGCCTCGCATCAAGTCTTGCCTGTTAGAGCCGGAGGAGATGCAGAACGACATGACCGAACCCAGAAAAATTATCATCGATACCGACCCCGGCCAGGACGATGCCGCCGCCATCATGCTTGCCTTCGGCAGCCGCGACGAGCTCAACGTGCTGGGCATCACCACGGTCGCCGGCAACGTGCCGCTATCCTATACGAGCCGCAACGCCCGGATCATCTGCGAGCTCTGCGAGCGCCGCGATGTCAAGGTTTTCGCCGGCGCCGATGCCCCGCTTGCCCGCAAGCTCGTCACCGCCGAACACGTGCATGGCAAGACCGGCCTCGATGGCCCCAGCCTGCCGGAGCCGACCATGCCGCTGCAGCCGGGTCATTCCGTCGATTTCATCATCGAGACGCTACGGAGCGAGCCCGAGGGCGCCGTCACGCTCTGCACGCTCGGTCCGCTCACCAATATCGCCCTCGCTTTCCAGAAGGCTCCCGATATCGTCGCTCGCGTCCGCGAACTGGTGATGATGGGCGGCGGGTTCTTCGAAGGCGGCAACATTACGCCAGCCGCCGAATTCAACATCTATGTCGATCCTGAAGCGGCCGACATCGTGTTCCGCTCCGGCGTGCCTATCGTGATGATGCCGCTCGATGTCACCCATCAGCTTCTGACCCGCAAGGACCGCGTCGCCCGGATGGCTGCCATCGGCACGCCGCCGGCGAAGGCCATGGTGGAGATGCTGGAATTCTTCGAGCGCTTCGACATCGAGAAGTACGGCTCGGATGGCGGTCCGCTTCATGACCCGACGGTCATCGCCTATCTGCTGCAGCCGGAGCTGTTCAAGGGCCGCGACTGCAACGTCGAGATCGAAGTCACCTCCGAGCTCACCGTCGGCATGACTGTCGTCGACTGGTGGCATGTCACCGACCGCAAACGCAACGCCAAGGTCATGCGCTTCGTCGACGCCGACGGTTTCTTTGCGTTGCTGACCGAGCGTTTCGCCCGGATCTGACCGGCGGCCGACACGCG
>JAGWJK010001070.1 GCA_028865845.1 Rhizobiaceae bacterium | reverse complement strand
GCGTTCTTGGATCAGGTGCGGGCGGGAACGGCCGGAGCCTTGCCGGCATCCTTCTCGCTCTTGAAGGTCTCGTTGAGCTTCTTCAGGAAGTCGGCCGACGACTGTTTCTTGAGCCAGACTTCCTCCATGCCGCTGACGAGATAGGTGTCGGTTGCCGGCGGCAGGAAGGTCCAGGTCGTGTAGCCGTATTTGCCGGCCGTTACGGCAGCCGACAGGTTCTTCATCACCTCGATGTAGAGCGGCTGAACGTTGTCAGCGAGTTTGACCTTGGAGAGATCCTTAAGGGGAAGGTTCCACTCGCCCTGCCAGACCGAATTCATCTTGCTGTAGAAATCGTCCTTGAAGATGTAGTCGAGAACGGCGGCAGCGCCGTCGGCATTGCCGGATTTCGCGTTGATCGACAGCGTCGAGCCGATGCCCAGCGGATAGATCGGATCACCGCTCTGACTTGGGAAGCCGACGAAGCCTGGTTCGGCGTTATTCTGCGGGAAATAGGTCGGGATGTTGGTGAAGTTCCAGGTGCCTGTCGGCGCCATGCCCGCCTGACCGGTCGCGATCTGCGCGAAGGCCTGTTCCAGCGTCAGAGAGAAATAATTGTCGCCGAAATAGCCCTTGTCCCACCACTGCGCCAGCTTGTCGATCGAGGCGACGAACGCCGGATCGGTCCATTCGATCGCGCCGGTCAGGGCCTTGTAGACATTTTCGGGGCCGGCGACGGAATTGAGGATGATCGAGACATAATGCTCGTTGGCAGGTCGCCAATCGGCATTGCCGGCGCCGAAGGGAACGAGGCCCTTTGCCTTCATCTCATCGGCGAGGCTCTCGAATTCCGCTATGGTCGTCGGCGCCTTCCAGCCGTTGGTATTGAAGAGCGTCTTGTTGTAGAAGAGGCCGAGCGTCTCATAGGTCTTGGCAAGCGCATAGAGCTTGCCGTCATATTTGCCGAGGTCGAGGAACAGCGGCAACAGATTGTCGTTCCAGCCGTATTTCTTTGCATAGTCGTCAAGCGGGAGAAGCTGGCCGGCCTGCGCCATTGCCGCGACATAGCTTGGGCCGGCGGTGAAGACGACATCCGGCCCATTGCCGGAGAGCATGGCGATGCGCAGTTGCTTGTCGAGTTCGGAGCCACGGAAGTCGATGCTCAACAGATCTTCGGGATGCGCGGCATTGAACGGATCGACCAAGATATTCTTGAGATTGTCCTGATTTTCCGGCGATGCGGATTCGTACCAGAAGCCGACGGGCTTCTGGTCGGCCCCGAATGCGAAACGGTTCATAAAAGGCAGCGTTGCCAGACCGAGCCCGGCTTTCAAAACTGTACGGCGTTGCATGTTTTCCTCCTCCAGGTTGTCTCAGGTAGCCTTTGTCGAGCCCCTTTGAATGAGATTGAACGGCATTTCGACCGCGGTTCCGGGGCCTGTCTTTTGGCCCCGCAATCGATCCATGAGGGTCTGGGCCGCACGTTCGCCCATCTGCCATTGAAATTGCGCGACCGTCGTCAGCGACGGCGTCACGAGTTTTGCAGCGGAAATATCGTCGAAGCCGACGACAGCGATCTCGCGCGGGATTTCGATATCGCGATCCCGCAAGGCCTGCATAACGCCGATCGCCATCAGGTCGTTTGCCGCAAAGATGGCAGTCGGCCTGAACCTTCCGGCAAGGATCGATTCTGCCGCGCGTATCCCACCGATCTCGTTAAATTCCTCCTCCACGACGACGTGATCGACGAGGCCGGCGCTTGCAAGCGCGGTGCGATAGCCATCGATGCGGGTAGCCTGCGGACCGCCGCGTCCGGCAACCATGGCGATGCGCCGATGTCCCTGGGCGATCAAATATTCCGTCACCGCGTGGGCGGCCGCGCGGCTGTCGACGAAGATATCGTCAACAGCGATCTCGCCGCCGGTCTTCTTGGATGACTCGATCCGTACGATCGGGACACCCGCCTCGATAAGCGGCGTGAAGTCACGGGCTCGAAGCGTGAAGAACACCCCGATCACGCCATCAACACGCCCCTGCCGGGCCCAATCTAGAAAATGACGTTCGCGCTCCTGCGTGCCATCCGTGTTGACCGTGATGACGTCATAGTTCTGTCCATCGGCAATCGCCTGGATACCCCGGACGAGCGCGGGATAAAATGGATTGGTGATATCAGGAACGATGCAGGCGATGGTCATCGTCCGATTGGTCTTCAGGGATTGCGCAAAGCGGTTCGGCACATAGCCAAGATCCTTGGCGGCCTTCGTGATCCTCGCCCATGTCTCTTCCGGGATCG
>JAGWJK010000068.1 GCA_028865845.1 Rhizobiaceae bacterium | reverse complement strand
TCGGCTATGAGGCGTTCTATTCACCGGATTGGAAACGCCTCGATGTTCCCAAATGCTACTATGATCCATATCCAGGCGATTATCCCCGGCCGGAGCGGTACGCGGAAATGCTCGAAATCGCCGAAAAGATGGCTTCAGAGACAGACTTCATGCGCGTCGATCAATATGCGGTCGCTGACAACATCTATGTCGGCGAACTGACCTTGTATCCCGGCGGAGGCTTCAAAGGATGTATCCCGGACTCGCTGGACCAAAAGCTCGGCTCTTTGTGGAAGCAAAATTTCAGAAAGGTTTGAACAGGCCGTCGTGTCAGCGCCGGCGGAATCTTTAATGAACAAATATCTTGAAGTGGGGCAAGATAATGAAGTTCCTCTTTTTATCGGCACATGCTTTTTTGCCGACGACAAGAAAAACGAGTGTCCACTTTATCAGTCGCGGACTTGCGGATGACGGGCACGAGGTCAAGACGATCAGTGTCGGGTACAGCTACCTGACCAGGTTCAAGAAGAAACAACTCTACCTGGAACTTGCCGCTCAGCAGAAAAACAGGTTCGTTACCACGGCTCCTCGTTATGAGAGCGCTGCCTATCTGCCGCTTTTGCATCCCTTCAGCTCAGGGCAAACGGCCGTGAACGCGGCGATGGCACCATTTTTTGCGCTCTATGGGTCGTTGATCCCAGGCTTTATGAGTGAAGCGATCCGCGAGGCCGAGGTCGTCTTGATCGAGTCGGGAACGGCGATCGTCTTCTTCAATGCGATCCGCCGCATCAACCCCAATGCCAAGATCATCTATTTCGCGCGCGATCGTCTCGATACGGTCGGCGCCTCGAAATATCTTCAGCGGTTGGAGCGGGCAACAATCCCTCTTTTCGATAGAATCGTCGTTCCATCGAGCGCCATGGCGAGCACGTTAAGGGATGCCAGGGGAGTGGACGTCATTCCGCAAGGGGTGGACAAAACCGGTTTCGACGCCGCCACCGTGTCGCCTTACCCGGAGGGATCGGTCAACGCCATCACGGTCGGCAATATGCTCTTCGACAAAGCCGCCGTCAGCGCGATGGCCCGGGCAGCACCGACCGTGAAATTTCACCTGTTCGGCAGCGGCATTCCAAACGATTTCCCTGAAAACGTCCGGCTTTACGGCGAGCGCCCATTCGCCGACGTCATACCGTACATTAAATTCGCCGACTTCGGCATAGCGCCATATCGCCTGACCCAACGCGAATTTTATCTGGCGGAATCGAGCCTGAAGCTTCTGCAATATTCCTATTGCTCGCTGCCTATTCTGGCGCCGGACATGTTGAAGGAAATCCGCGAAAACATCGTCGGCTACTCGCAGACCAGCGAAAGAGATTGGGCCGGCAAGGTGACGGGAGCAGCGACGATGCGCCATGACGACGAGTGGAAAAACGGCATCCTGACATGGGCGGAAGTTTCATCGCGTCTTGAGCAGGCGGTCGCGCGCTGACATCGCGCTCGTCGGGATACCTGCAGGGGATCGGTGAGCGCCAGCAGTAAATGCGCCTACCAGTCTGGTCCAATCTCGACGAGCGTTTGCTCCGGGCGAGCGGCCAGGGCATCGAGCAATTCCATTTCGGCCGGGAAAACGGTTCGCCTCGGATGAGGCGCCTCCCTCCAACTGTCCCAATTCGACGTCTCGCGGCCATTCAGCACATGGTGGTCGCGCAAAACGTTGACTTTCATGAACCATAAGCCGGTGACGTCGCCATGGCCAAAGGCCGATGGATCTGATTTTCCGTGTCGGCATTGCAGCCAAGCTTCGCCCGCCGTCATGAAGAAGCGGCGTGGCACGTCCGAAGGGGCAAACGAGATTTTACTCCGATGCCGCAGCACCTGATCGATCTGAGGATCGGCGAGATGCCATGCCGCGGATTTCGCATCCCAGTATTCGCAGACCCAATGATCTTCCCATCCGTCGGAGAAATAGGCTGCGAAACCACAGCGTACACGGGCGGGAATACCTCTGCATCGCAGGAAGGAGCAAAGCATAAGGGCGTAGTCGCGGCAGGTTCCTGTGGAACGCTTCTCGGCAGCGCGGCGGACTTCGAGAGGCTGAGAATTCCGCCTGAGGACATCATCCAGGCGTTCGATGACCGGCAATGTCCTTCGAGCCGTTGCATCCAGTTTTGTCTCGTCGAGACCATATTCCTTCACCCAATCGGCATGCACCAACATGCCTTGGATGGTGTCGATGAGAGCACCGATATCGGCAGGAAGAGCTGCAATCGCAGCCCTGTAACCGCCCGGATCGCTCATTGCGCTGTGGAGAATCCAACAATCGATGCTGCCGTCCATGTGTCCCCCGAAACCTTGCCAGAAGAGCAACAGCCAATCTGTTCTTTGCAGGATGGACAAGGTCGGAAACGGCGGTATCAGTAGCCTAAGGCGCGCTTATTGCTGTTGGCTGAATTCGCACCTACCTGGAAGGTCGCGGCGATCCCCTTCACCAAAGGGAGGGCGCAGCAACCTACCCAGAGCTGCCGCGTCGTCTTCGCCATCAGGCCTCAAGCGTCCTGGCTCGGCGCCATCCAGACCAGTTCCCAGACATTGCCGTCCGGATCCTCGTAGCTGCGGCCATACATGAAACCATGATCCTGTTTCGGATTGGGATCGGCAACGCCGCCCGCCGCCGCGGCACGCTCGGTGACTTCATCGACATCGGCGCGGTTTTCGACGGTGAGAGCAAGCAATGCAGCGCTGGTTTTCCGCGCATCGGCGATCGGCCGCTGCGTAAACATCCCGTATTTGTCATGCGTCAGGAGCATCACGTAAATTGCCTCGGAAAACACCATGCACGAGGCGGTGTCGTCGGAGAATTGTGGATTCTTGCTCGCCCCGACCGCCTCATAGAAAGCCGTCGATTTCGCGAGATCGCGAACCGGCAGATTCACGAAGATCATCTTTGTCATCAGTGCAAATCCTTGCCTTCGTTGACAGGTACTGGTCAGTCCAGTACCGTTTGTAATCGCTACCATAAGGGAACGGTACCGTCTAGTACCGGTCTGGAAATATCATGAAAACTGCAGGTGAAACACGATCCGAACGCAAGAACCGGGATATCATCGAGGCGGCTACGGCCTCATTCCTGAGCGGAGGATATGACGGGACCAGCATGGAAGAAATCGCCACCAGGGCTGGGGTTTCCAAGCAGACCGTCTACAAACATTTCTCGGATAAGGAGACGCTTTTCGGCGAAGTGGTGTTGTCGACCGCCACGCAGGCGAACGATATTGTCGAGTCCGTGACGACGCTGCTCTCGGAAAGCAATTTCATCAATGGCGGCCTACAACAGTTGGCCAGACGCCTGATGGCGATCCTGATGAATGATGAGATCTTGAAGCTGCGGCGCCTGATCATCGCCAATGCGGATCGAATGCCGCAGCTTGGCCGTAGCTGGTACGAAAAGGGCTTCGAGCGGATGATGGCCTCGATGGCATCCTGCTTTCAAAAACTCACGAGCCGGGGCCTGCTGCAAACCGCCGATCCCGATCTCGCGGCCAGTCACTTCTTCGGAATGTTGCTCTGGATCCCCATGAACGAGGCCATGTTTACCGGAAACAGCAACCGGCGTTCACAGGCCGAACTCGAACGGCACGCCGACGTCACCGTCGAGGTGTTTCTCGTCACTTATGGTGTCAGATCGAAGTAGGTGGATCGCGGCAACTGAGCAGGCAACGGCTGCCCGATGCCGAAAGGTCTGGCGGATTTGCTCCAGGCTTATGATGTCAGTCGGCACGCGCCAGATCGATCGCGATGCCGGCGGCTCGCAGGCCCTTGAAGAATCTTTCCTGATCCTCCGTCCGTTGGAGGCGCAGAGAAACTTCGCGGCGGACATTCTTCATCAGATCGGGCGCATTGGTATTCAGCCAGATCACTTCCTGCTTCGCTTCGGTGGTTTTCCCGGCTGCCCCGAGGATCGACAGCAATACCAGATGGTGCATGGGGTTGTACTGCAGGTCGGACATGCGCGACCAGAGTTCGGCGGCCTGAATGTCGCCTCTCATCATGGCGCAGAGGGCCATCCCCACCTCGTAATAGCCTTTTGGGCCGGCATTCTTGTTGACGGCATTCGAGATCAACTCGCAGCCCGATTCCCACTTCCCCGACATCGCCAGCCGCAGGCCGTATTCTCCCGCGACCTCGGTGTCATTCGGATTGGCGGCATAAGCCGCCGTACCCGCCTCCAGGGCTTTGACCATGTCGTTCTTGAAGAAGCTGACCAGCATAAGGGCTTGAAGTGCGCGGGCATTGCTTGGCGCCAGCGCCGTTGCATGTTCTGCAGCGCTCGCAGCCAGATCGAGCGGATGGTCGCTCGACACTGCCCCGAGCTTGTAGCGAAATCTCAGCTCATCCAAATAAGTCAGAGATAGAAGCGCCCACGAGGTCGCGCTGTCGGGGAACCGCGCGACGGCCCGCTTCAGGCAATCGAGCGCGGTGTCGTGGCTCTGAAGATTCATCAATTTGCGATAGCTGTAGTAGGCCAATATGCAGGCATAGACGTCGCCGTCCGATGCCTGAGGCTGCCTAGCGATCGTTGCGGCGTCGGATTGAAACATGACACTGTAAGGTTGGGCCACCGCGCTGGCGATCTGTTCCGCCACGTCGGCTTGGATATCGAGCTTATTGCTGGCCCGCAGATCCGCGTCGTAGTTTTTTGCCCAGATCACTGCGCCGTCGGATTGCCGGACGAGCCGTGCGACCGAATGGATCCTGTCGCCGTCGAGCTGTACGTCGCCCTGTAAGGCGTAACCGACCGGATTTTGCGGGTTGGCTTTCGACGGGTCGGCAATCACGACGATATCGGCAAATTTTGCCAGCTGTCCGATGATCTCGCTCCGCAGCCCATGGGCAAAGTCCGATGCTGCATCGACCACCCCGCCGTCGTCAAAAGATTCGATGACGATATTTGGCTCGGATGTCTTCGCGACCGATGCTTCCGGAAGAGCGGTCCGCGATACCGGAGATGCCGGTCCCAGGAATGTGTAGACGCACAACGCGCCGATCACCAAAACAGCGCCCAAAGCGACCATAAACCGCGGCTGTCGTCGGCTGAACCGTCGAGAAGACCTGATACCTTCCGCGGCGGGTTCGAAGCCTTCCACCACATCGGGATAAGGTCCTCGCGACGCGCGCCTGCCACAGCTCCGGGCATATTCGAAATGCGGGACGTATCTGCCTTTCGGAATGGTGATGATGACTTCATCGTCTTGGCCCGAGATCAGGTAATATCGTTCGAGCGCTCTTCGAATGCGGCCAGCCTCGATCCTGACGACGGGATCGTTCTGTGCGTCGAAAGACACCTCCCGGCCAAAGACCTGATTTGCGATCGTGAACGCCTTGAGGAATTCCGAGCGTCCCGCCAGGGTTTCATCGACGATAAATTGCAGAAATTTCCGGCCACGATCGGGGGAATGAAATTCCTCGTTCGTGAGAATCCGCGCAAGTTGTCGGCAAATTTCCTCTGCCGTCGGCACTTCATTGCCCAAAGCGTTGACTTTTGCGCTGCCCATGATCGCCCTCGCTCAACATCGCGCAATAATCCAACATTATCTAATATAGTATATATCAAATCTCCAACTGGCTGCAATGCGTCATTCCATGCATCTTATGATAGCCGAGGGATTTCGCTGGCGAGTCCGCGGAATGAAATTCAAGAGGCGCAATTCACTGCTGTACCGAACTCCTTCTGGACCAGGCCTTACGGCGGCTCGGATGACGTCGGCGACTGCTGTGCCACGGTGTTTTGTGCCTCATGCGAGGTACCTGACGGCGTCGGCGGCCAGGCCCACGCGCGCAACAATTCATAGAAGACGCTGAGAACGATCGGACCGAGAAACAGGCCCAGCAGGCCGTAGGATAAAGTCCCGCCGATCACGCCGATCAGAATAACCACCATCGGAGTTGTCAGGCCTCTGGCCATCAAGATCGGTCTCAGGACGTTGTCTACGACCAGGATGGGGATGCAGATGACCGTGAAAGCGAAAGCGATCGAAGCCGGCCATGCGTACCAACCCCAGGCGATCACGGGAATGAGCACCAACCCGGGACCGATCTGCATCACGCAAAGCGCGAATATTACGAAGGTCAGTGCTCCACGCGCGGGAACAGCGAAGAAGGCGAAGCACAAGGCACAGAGCAACGTCTGCAGGAAGGCGACGCCGATGACGCCCCGCGAGACATTTCGTACCGTCGTTCCGGCCAAACGTGCAAAGCCGACACCCCTGTCGCCGGCGATCCGGTTTGCCAGTACCTGGATCATCACGGACAGCCGTTCCGACATGGTCAGGAAAATTCCCGAAAGAATGATCGAGGCAACAAAGCTCAGGACGCCACCGGCAATCGAGGCAAGCCTTGCGACGACAATCCCGAGGAGTTCCCTGAGCGGCGCTTGAAACTTGACGATGGCCGAAGCGAGATCGTTTGCGACCTGGTTCCATGCGTCAAAGATTCGCTCACCGACGACGGGCCACGCACGAATGCTTTCGGGCGCTGCGGATAATGTGAAGTTCTCTGCGTGCAATCTCTCGATCAGCGCCTGTGCCGCATCGATGAAATTGATGGTGACGAGCGCCAGCGGCGTGATGATCAGCGCAAGGGTAGCCACAACGATAATCGTTGCGGCAGTGATCGGTCTGTCTCCCAGCACGCGGGATAACCATTGATACACCGGAAAAAGCGCCACCGCGAGGATGGCTGACCAAACGATGATCAGCGCGAAAGGGGCGACAAGCAGGACAGTCCAATAGGCGAAAAGCCCGATGATACCCAATCGGACGAGATCGCTCACTCTTGCCTCTGTCGAGCTCTGCCCCGCTTCGGCTGTTTGCACCGTCGCATCGCATGGCTGTTCCATCGCCGCGTCCTACCCAGTATCACGCCTTTAAGGCGTCACATCGGGTACGACATGCCGGATGCTGCCATCCTCGATGAAATCAGATGGGCGTTTCTGCCGCTTCCCGAGATCAGGCGCGTCGAACTTCACGCGTTCATAGGGGATGGATTTCAGAATATGGGAAATGCAGTTGATCCTCGCACGCTTCTTGTCATCGGACGGCACGATCCACCAGGGTGCATGATTGCTGTCCGTCATCCGCAGCATCTCGTCATAAACCCGCGTGTAGTCCCACCAGCGCTGATAGGACTCGACGTCCATGGGGCTGAGCTTCCACTGCCTCACCGGATCGTCTATCCGACGCTTGAAGCGGCGCTCCTGCTCGTCCTCGCTGACCGTCAGGAAGTATTTCAGCAGAATGACGCCGCTTTCGACGATCGCAGCCTCGAAACGCGGGGCAAGTTCGAGAAAGCGCTGCGCCTTCTTCTCGCTGCAAAAGCCCATGACGCGATCGACACCGGCGCGATTGTACCAGCTGCGGTCAAAGATCACGATTTCGCCGGCAGCGGGGAGATAGCCGATGTAGCGCTGCATATAGATCTGCGACTTCTCGCGCTCGGTCGGCGCCGGCAGCGCGATGACGCGAAAGACGCGCGGGCTCACCTTCTCCGTTATGCGCTTGATCATTCCGCCCTTGCCGGCAGCATCACGCCCTTCGAAGATAATGACGATCCGTGCGCCGGATTTCTTCACCCATGCCTGCAGATGCGCCAACTCCACCTGCAGACGGCTGATTTCCTTCTCATAATCCCATGACTTCTTTTTCTTTTTATCTTTGCCGTTCATCTTCGACTCTTCGTCCGAATGTTTAGCGCCTTGAACTTCGTCCATGGTTCTCCCTCCTTCATCTTTTAGCTTCTGCCACCTTCGGGAACCGCATTGCCCGTCTCCGCAAGCCTGCCAATTAACGTGGTGACGGCGTCTTCCCTGTCGTTGAAAAGGTTGTGAACGCCGATTGCGCCAAGCACGCCGGCACGGTCGAGGATGCCTTTGTTTTCATCGCCGAGGTCGGCGATCGCAAAGAGGATTCCCCGCTCCTTCATGGCTTCGACGATCGATTCCATCGCCGCGGCACCCGTGCTGTCGATATGGGAGACGGCGGTGGCGTCGAGGAGAAGGCATCTGGTGCCGGCAGCGAGTTCCTTGGCGATCGCCGTCAATCGCATACGGATGTAGTCGGCATTGTAGAAGAGGATGCTGCCCTGAAGCATGTAGATGGCGATGCCGTCGATCGGCCGCGCTTGCGGATGCCGGGCAAGGTCGAAGAGACCGTCGCGCCCGTCCAGGCGGCCAAGAAAGCTGTCATGCGGGAACATGGTCTTGCGAATGAGATAGACCAGGTTTGCGGCAACGGCGACGATCACGCCGTTGAGGACGCCGAAGCTGATGGCCCCGCCCATGGCAATCAGAGCAAAGACAAATTCCATGCGGCTGATCCGCCAAATCTTGCGAAGCTCTTGGGTATCGATGAGGCTGATGGCGGCGCTGGCGAGGATAGCGGCAAGCGCCGGGATCGGAAGGATACGCAGGGCGCTGTGCAGGAAGACGATCGCAGCGATGAGGGCTGCGGACGAAACCAGGCCGGCGGCCTGGGAGACACCGCCTGCCGAAAGATTGATGGCGGTTCTGGAGTCCGACACGCTGACGGGAAACGAACCGAAAAGGCCGGGGACGATATTGGCCGCGCCGAGACCGATCAGCTCCTGATTTGCGTCGACCTCTTCGCCGGTCCGCGACCCGAAGCTTCGAGCGGCAACGATGCCGGCGCCGAAGCTCACGAGAAAGATAGCGGCAGAGCCGAGCACGATCTTGTCCAGCGGCATGCGGGAGAGCGCCGGCAACGAGAGCGTTGGCAATCCGCTTGGAATATCGCCGACGACGGCGATGCCGCGTCCCTGGAAATCGAAGATCGCCGAAAGGATCACAGATAGGACAACCACGAGGACGGGCCCGGGGATCTTGAACTGAAAAGCCCTGACCACCCACAGCAATCCGAACATCAGCAGGCCGAAGATCAGCGACGGCCAGTGGATCAGGTTGATCTCGCTTAGAATCTCAAGAATCGGCGGGATCAATCCGTCCGACTCGATCTTCACTCCAGTGAAACGGCCTATCTGTCCGACGAGGATGGAGAGCGACACGCCCGCGAAGAAACCGACAAGGATCGGCCGCGACAGGAAGCTCGCCAGGACGCCGAGCCGCAGCAGCTTTGCCGCTATGCAGCAGATGCCGACGCCCAGAGCGAGCGCTGCCGCAATCGCAACCCGGTCGACGTTGGCGCTTGCCGGTTCCACCGCAATGATAATGCCCATTGCAGCCGCAAGCACACTCATGGTGGCGGCGTCTGGACCAACGACGAGACGGCGGGAGGGGCCGAAGATCGCATAGCCGATCGGGGCTGCGATGCTGGCGTAGATGCCGGTTTCTGGCGGCAGGCCGGCAATTGCCGGATAGGCGATAGCGCTTGGAAGGCCAACCGCTGCAATCGACAGGCCGGCCGGAATATCCTTGCGGAGCCAGTCTCGATTGAAACCGCTCAGACCCCGCAACATTGGAAGACTGCCTATCACCCGCGGGCTCCTTGTTGTCTTGTCGGTGTTTTCGCGTTTTCCCGTCGCTGCATTCGCCCCTGTCTTGGATCTCAGACCCGATCCGTCTCTCCGCCGCCGTCCGTCGATCTCGTCGAGCACTTCATCATCGATCGAATGTAGACCCGCTCCCAGCCAAAGGCCCGTAGCATCGCGTAACCTCTATCGAGGGGACCGGGGCCGAACCGCAATTGAAGGAGCCTTGGACAGTCGGCGCTGCCGGCGGCTCGGCAAGACAGCGGATGATGTGCCCGGCAAAGTCGAAGCATGGCTGCGGAGCAGGTCAGCCGGCCACCGCGTAGGATCGCGTAAGTTACATCTCTCGCGTCGGTCTGCGATTTATGATGTCCCCTCAGGCTGAACGCGTTCGACGGCGAGGGTGGGGATGGCCTCGGGAAGTAATTCGACACATCTGTCCGTTCTCGAAAGGGCCGAGGCGCATTTCCCCGACCAGAAGAGGCTGGTGCAACGGCTTTTCCACGTAGACGAGGCCTTTCACAGCATGTGCGAGGATCTGGCAACTGCCGCGGAGGCTTTAGCGCATATCGAACGCCTGCCGGCGGCACTGCAGGAGGTGCGACGGCAGGAATATGCCGGTCTGGTCGATGCCTTGCTGGTGGAAATGGAAGAGGCGCTAGCCCAGTCGAAAGTCGTAATGCTGAGACCACCGGATACCGAACCGAGATCGCCGTGATGGGTGCGATAAGCACTTGTTCAGTTTAAAGGGAGGGTGATTGGCAATGAAAACAATGGCTCGCAGACTGCTCACAGGACTGTCGGCGATCGCAATCATATCATTGCCGCTGGCCGTCGTACACGCCCAAGAGGCAGCGTTCGTTGCGACATCGGCAGCGCCAGACGCCACGCAATCCAAGTCGGACTTGCTTTCCGACGATGAACTTGAAGTGCTCGTGGCGCGGATCGCGCTTTATCCGGACGATCTGGTCGCCGCCATCTCGGCGGCCTCCCTCTATCCGCTGCAGGTCGTCGAGGCACAACGGTTTCTCGAGGCGAAAAAGAAGAATGCCAATCTCAAGCCGAAAAGCGATTGGGACGGCAGCGTCATTTCGCTGCTGAACTATCCCGACGTCGTCAAGATGATGAGTGACGACCTCGATTGGACACAATCTCTCGGCGATGCGCTCAGCAATCAGCAAAAGGACGTGCTGATTGCCATTCAACAGCTTCGAGACGAGGCGGTCGCAAAGAACATCATCAAGACGGATGACAAGGTGACCGTCGTCAACGAGAACGAAAACATCATCATCCGGCCAACCGACCCGGAGAAGATCTACGTCCCGCAATATCCGCCGGAAATGCTCTATCAGCCGAACTATGAGCCGGCTCCCGTCTCCTATTATCCCACCTCCTACGACAACTACTACAATCCGGGCGCGGCATTCTTCGCGGCCGGCGTCACGGGACTTGCCTTCGCCGCCGCCGTCAACTGGGATAACT
>JAGWJK010001069.1 GCA_028865845.1 Rhizobiaceae bacterium | reverse complement strand
ACAAGGGCCAGGTGATCAAGTCCGGCGACAAGACGCTGGCGCATGAGCTTGAAGCCAATGGCTATGCCGACATCATCGGAGCTGCGGCCTGATCGGCGCGGAAAGGATAACGTCGATGAACATTCAGACGACGACGCGCCTGACCGCTGCGGAAGCGGCGCTGGTCGAGGCTTATAACAACCAGTTCGGCGATCTGCCGGGTGATGGCGATGTGGCTGCCATCCGTGACCGTCTGCTGGACGACTTGAAGACCGCTGGTCTGCCGACACGCCGATTCGAGGCATGGCATTACACCGATTTCAAGAACTTGCTGCGTTCGGTTCCGACCGAGATCGGAACGGGCAATGTGGAGCAGCTGGAGCCTATCGTCGACGGTTCGCAGGTTCTTTCGGTCTTGCAGGGCGGTGCATCCTCCAAGGCTGCGGTCGGCGATCTGATCGTCAGCCGTTATGCGGAGAGCCTGACAAACGGCAGTGCCGCCGCTGGTCTTTCCGTCCTCGGCAAGGATGACGCGATCGCCCGCATCAACGGCAGTTTCGTCCGCGACGGATATGTGGTCGAATTCCCCGAAGGCACAGAACTCGACGCGCCGCTGGAGGTGCAGTTCCTGCATGCGGGTGGCCAGATTCACAGCCGTCTGCCTATGACTTTCGGCGCAAACGTTAAAGCAACGGTCATCGAGCATCACCGCGCGGTGACTGCCAACGCCGCCCTGGTTTCGCATGTCAGCGACATCACGGTCGGCGAAGGCACGGAACTCACCTGGATCATCCTGCAGCAGCAGGGCGAATTCGATACCCATCTCGGCCAGATCCGCATCGATCTCGGTGCCGACGCCAAGCTGAGGCTATTCGTCATCAATGCCGGCGGCAAGCTGGTGCGCCAGGAACTGCATATCAAGGTCACAGGCGAGGGCGCAGACCTGACCCTGCGCGGCATCAACCTGCTCGGTGGCGATACGCATACCGACGTGACGATGGTTCTTGGACACTACGTTCCGAACACCGGCTCGACGGAAACGGTCCGCAACGTCGTCTTCGACCGTGCCAAGGGCGTTTTCCAGGGCATGATCCGGGTCGCTCCGGACGCGCAGAAGACCGATGCCAAGATGGCATGCAACACGCTGCTGATGTCCGATGACGCCGAGTTCTCGGTGAAGCCGGAGCTCGAGATCTTCGCGGACGACGTGCAATGCGGCCATGGCGCCACCGTTGCCGATATCAACCACACCCATCTCTACTACCTGATGGCGCGTGGCATTCCGGAGAACAAGGCCCGCGCCATGCTGGTCAACGCCTTCGTTGCCGAGATCGTGGAAGAGCTGGAAGACGAAGCCCTGGTCGAGGCGCTGGAAGGCGTTATTTCGGCCTGGCTCGAAAAGCATGCCTAGAGCAATTCCAGGAAAAGTGCGCAGCGGTTTTCCGTCCGGAATTGCAAAAAACAAGAAAATAGAGCGGTTCTCAGCTTCCGAAAAAAGCTGAACCGCTCTGGCGCAAAATGACGGTCTTCGGACCGTCAGGCCGCTCTGGTGATTTGATGTAGCATGGTCCTATCCGAAAGCCGCTCTGCCCTTTCGGGATCATGTCGTGAGGAGCAAAGCTCGTGGATAAGATCGTGCCAGCCACTGCCTACGACGTCGAGGCGATCCGTCGGGATTTTCCGATTCTTTCCACGACCGTCCATGGCAAACCGCTGGTCTATCTCGACAATGGCGCCTCGGCGCAGAAGCCGCAGGTCGTGATCGACGCGATTTCGCATGCCTATTCCAACGAATATGCCAATGTGCACCGCGGCCTGCATTTCCTCTCCAATGCCGCCACGGAGGCTTATGAAGCCGCGCGTGAAAAAGTGCGCCGCTTTCTGAATGCGCCGTCGGTGGACGACATCGTCTTCACCAAGAATTCGACCGAGGCGATCAACACGGTCGCTTACGGCTGGGGCATGCCGAAGATCGGCGAGGGCGACGAAATCGTCGTCTCGATCATGGAGCATCACTCCAATATCGTTCCGTGGCATTTCATTCGCGAACGCCAGGGCGCCAAGCTCGTCTGGGTGCCCGTTGACGATGAAGGCGCGTTCCACATCGAGGACTTCGAAAAGAGCCTGACGGAACGCACCAAGCTTGTCGCGATCACCCATATGTCGAATGCGCTCGGCACCATCGTTCCGGTCAAGGAGGTCTCCCGTATCGCTCACGCGCGCGGCATACCGGTGCTGATTGACGGATCCCAGGGTGCCGTGCATCTGCCGGTCGACGTTCAGGATATCGATTGC
>JAGWJK010001068.1 GCA_028865845.1 Rhizobiaceae bacterium | reverse complement strand
GCTGACGGACAAGGTTGTTGCAACCGGCACGGTCAAAGCCGTTGAGGAAGTTTATATTCAGCCGCAGGTTGACGGTCTGTCGATCCGGACGTTGAACGCCGATGTCGGCGACAAGGTCGCAGCCGACAGCACGCTGGCAACGCTGAACGACGATGCCCTGGTGCTGCAGAAGAGCCAGATGGAAGCGACGAGGGCAAAGGGCGAGGCAACGCTTGCCCAGCTTCACGCTCAGCTTGTCGAGGCGCATGCCAATGACGACGAGGCGGAGCAGCAGCGCATCCGCGCCGTCGCCATGGGCGCCAAGGGCACGGTATCCACCTCGACGGTCGAACAGGCAAACGCCACCGCTGCCGCCAACAAGGCCCGTGTCAGCTCCGCCGAACAGGCAATCATGGTCGCTGAAGCCGATTTGAAGGTCATCGACAGCCAGATCGCCGACACCGACCTGAAACTGGCCCGCACAGGGATACGCACACCCGTCGCTGGAACCGTCGCGGTCCGCAACGCCCGCGTCGGCGCCATCGCCAACGGCACCGGCGATCCACTGTTTACGATCATTCGCGACGGCGACCTGGAGCTCGTCGCCGAGGTGTCCGAGAGCGATATCATGAAGATCAAGCCCGGCCAGAAGGCCGAGATCTCGCTGTCGGGCAGCCGCGAGAAGCTCACGGGTTCGGTCCGCCTGGTCTCGCCGGTCGTCGATGCCGTCACCCGTCTCGGCGCCGTGCATGTATCCATCGACGACGACGCCAAGGCGCGCGCCGGCATGTATGGCAGCACCGACATCATTATCCGCGAGACCGAGGGCGTTGCCCTGCCATTGACCGCCGTCAACAGCGATGAAAACGGTTCTTCGGCCCGCAAGGTCGAAAATGGGGTGGTCAAATTCGTCGATGTAACGACCGGCATCCAGGACGGCGCCTATGTCGAGATCGTCAGCGGCCTCAAGGATGGCGACGAAGTGGTGGCAAAAGCCGGCGCCTATGTCCGCGACGGCGATCACATCACGCCCGTCAAAGAAACGCCGCAGGCGTCCAACTGAGCGAGAACGGCAAGATGAACTTTTCCGCATGGTCCATCCGAAATCCGGTCGCCCCGCTTCTGGCTTTCTTCCTTTTAATGGTGGTCGGCGTTCACGCCTTCTTCAACCTGCCGATCACGCGTTTTCCGAACATCGACGTGCCTGTCGTCAACGTCACCGTGACGCAGAGTGGCGCTTCGCCGGCGGAACTCGAAATGCAGGTGACGAAGGAAGTCGAAGACGCCGTCGCCGGCATCAACGGCATCGATGAAATCCAGTCGACCATTACCGACGGACAGTCGCAGACCGTGGTTATCTTCCGCCTGGAAGTACCGACGGAGCAGGCCGTTCAGGATACCAAGGATGCGATCGACCGCATCCGCGGCAACCTGCCCTCGACCATCGACGAACCGATCGTCTCCAAGGTAGATGTCGAAGGCCAGGCGATCCAGACCTTTGCCGTTTCCTCCCCGAACATGTCCCTGGAAGAACAGTCCTGGTTCGTGGACGATACCGTCAAGCGGGCGCTGCAGGGCCAGCCCGGCATCGGCCGCGTCGACCGCTATGGCGGCGCCGACCGCGAGGTGCGCATCGAGCTCGATCCGAACAAGCTGAATGCCTATGGTATCACCGCCGCTTCGGTCAGCAAGCAGCTGCGCGGAACCAACATCGACCTCGGCTCCGGCCGCGGCCAGGTGGGGGACAGCGAACAGGCGATCCGTGTTCTCGGCGATGCTCGCAACGTCGCCCAGCTTGCCGACACGACGATCGCGCTGACCAGCGGCCGCTTCGTCAAGCTTTCCGACCTCGGCGTCATCAAGGACACCTATCAGGAACAAAAGTCCTTCTCGCGCTTCAACAACACCCCCGTAGTCACCTTCGGCGTCTTCCGCGCCAAGGGCGCCAGCGAAGTCACTGTCGCAAAGACCGTTTCCGATACGCTGGACAAGGTGCGTGCCGAAAATCCGACCGTCAGCATCGAGCTGATCGACGATTCGGTCTACTACACCTACGGCAATTACGAAGCGGCGATGCATACGCTGCTTGAAGGCGCCATACTCGCGGTTATCGTCGTCTTCCTGTTCCTGAGGAACTGGCGCGCCACGCTGATTTCGGCGGTTGCCCTGCCGCTTTCGGCGATCCCGACCTTCTGGATCATGAACCAGATCGGCTTCTCGCTGAACCTCGTCAGCTTCCTGGCACTGACCTTGGCGACCGGTATCCTCGTCGACGACGCCATCGTCGAAATCGAAA
>JAGWJK010001067.1 GCA_028865845.1 Rhizobiaceae bacterium | reverse complement strand
CGCCAACCTCAACATCGCGACGTCTGAAACCTGGCGCGACCGCAATTCGGGCGAGCGTCGCGAAAAGACCGAATGGCACCGCGTGGTTATCTTCAACGAAGGCCTTTGCAAGGTTGCCGAGCAGTATCTGAAGAAGGGCGCCAAGGTTTATATCGAAGGCGCGCTGCAGACGCGCAAATGGCAGGATCAGAACGGCCAGGACAAGTATTCGACCGAAATCGTCCTGCAGGGCTTCAATTCGACGCTGACGATGCTCGACGGCCGTGGCGAAGGCGGCGGTGGCGGTGATTTTGGCGGCGGTAGCGGCGGCGGTGCTCGTGGCGGCCGCGGTGGTGGCGGCGGTGATTTTGGTGGCGGATACGGCGGTGACTATGGCGACGATTACGGTTCGTCGTCCGCTCAGCCTTCCGGTCGCGGCGGTGCTTCCGGTGGCGGCGGTCGCAGCAGCGGTTCGGCCAACAGCGGCGGCGGCGGCAACTTCTCGCGCGATCTCGACGACGATATCCCGTTTTGATCGTACGTTCGCGTCAATGGGCGCGGTCACCGGCATACATTGGATATAGCAGTAAGGTGCGGCCCGCTTTTCCTGGCGGGCCTTTTTACGCGAGCTTAAGCGCTGCCCTTGCGCCGTCGACCACGAATTGCGCGGCGAGAGCGGCGAGGATGACGCCGAGCAGGCGGGTGAGGATGGCGCGGCCGGTCGCCCCGAGCATGCGATCGAGCCGATCCGAGATCGCGAGTGCTGCGAAGACCAGTCCGAGATTGACGGCAATGACGCCGATGAGCTGCGCCCGGTCGAATGTGCTTTGCAGCGAGCCGGCAAGCAGGATGGTCGCTGAAATCGCGCCGGGCCCGGCGATCAGTGGCAAGGCGAGCGGAAAAACCGCGATATTGTGGATCTGATCCTTGGTGATCGCGACTTCCGTGGTCTTCTCCTTGCGATCCTGCCGCTTCTCGAACACCATTTCGAAGGCGATCCAGAACAGCAGCAGCCCGCCGGCAATGCGGAAGGCGCCGATGGAGATGCCGAGGACGCCAAGTATGCTGGCGCCGAACAGGGCGAAGGCTGCGAGAATGAAGAAGGCGATCAGCGAGCCGCGCAGGGCCACCTGCTTACGCTCGTCCCGGTTCATGCCGGCGGTCAGGCCGATAAAAAGCGGCGCAAGGCCAGGCGGATCAACAGTGACGAGCAGCGTCGTGAAGGCATTGATCAGCGTGTCCGAACTCGCCATATGGTCCCCGGTCGTATTTGTTTTCTATTGGCTCTCATTGATATGCGACGAATTGCGTTTCGCAAAGTCCAGCTCGGCGCAATTGCGGCGATCTGCCTTGGAAATGTGCCATTTGCCGAGTTAAGAGGCCAAAAGCCTGTTCAAAAGCGTGTGGCGAAATTGGCGCTTGAAGAGCCTTTCGGCTATAAATTTGACAGTGATTCTAAAAGAGATCGTGATCCGTTTTGACTGAGCAAACACCCCCCGGCGGCGGGAAGCTCCCGCCAGGTATAGAGCCGATTTCCATCATGGAGGAAATGCAGCGGTCGTATCTCGACTACGCGATGAGCGTAATCGTGAGCCGCGCGCTTCCCGATGTGCGCGACGGACTGAAACCGGTGCACCGGCGCATTATCTTTGCGGCACACGAGAGCGGCTATCACTGGAATAGAAAATACGTGAAGTCGGCGCGACCGGTCGCCGACGTCGTGGGTAAATACCATCCGCATGGCGATGCGTCGATCTACGACGCCTTGGTGCGCATGGCGCAGAATTGGTCGATGAGTGTGCCGCTGATCGACGGGCAGGGCAATTTCGGCTCTATCGACGGCGATCCGCCGGCGGCGATGCGTTATACGGAATCGCGCCTGACCAAGGTCGCGCATGAGCTGATCGAGGACATCGACAAGGACACGGTCGATTTCCAGGAAAACTATGACGGCACCGCGGAAGAACCGCGTGTTTTGCCCGCCCGTTTCCCCAATCTTCTGGTCAACGGCTCCGGCGGCATCGCCGTCGGCATGGCGACGAATATTCCGCCGCACAATCTCACTGAAGTCGTCAACGGCTGCGTTGCGCTGATCGACAATCCCGCGATGGAATTGCCGGAGATGATGCAGATCATTCCGGGTCCGGATTTTCCGACGGGCGCCAAGATCCTCGGCCGCGCCGGCATCCGCTCCGCCTATGAGACTGGGCGCGGCTCGGTGATCATGCGCGGCGTTGCCGCCATCGAGCCGATGCGCGGCGATCGCGAGCAGATCATCATCACCGAAATTCCCTTCCA
>JAGWJK010001066.1 GCA_028865845.1 Rhizobiaceae bacterium | reverse complement strand
TTCTCTGGGGCACCGATTATGCCGCCGTCATCGAGGCGCTGCACTCGAACAAGATCCAGTTCGCCACGATCGGCGCCGCCAACTACGCGCTCGGCCGCAAGGTCATGGGTGACAAGATCACCGCCGTCGCCACCAGCGAAGACAATTACGGCTCGACGGGCTACCATTCGGTCATCGTGGTCAAGGCCGACAGCCCTTACCAGAAGATCGACGATCTCAAGGGCAAGGTTCTCGCCTGGGCCGATCCGAACTCGACCTCCGGCTATGCCGTACCTCTCTATTTCATGAAGAAGGACGGCATCGATCCTGCTACCTTCTTCTCCAAGACGCCGTTTTCCGGCAGCCATGAACTCGGCGTCGTCGGCGTCGTAAACGGCACCTTCGATGCTGCCGCCGACGATTGGACGAACCCTGAAAAGAGCAACGCGCTGCGCATGGAATCCAAGGGCATGGAGCCGAAGGGCTCGACCCGCGTCATCTGGACCTCGAACCTGATCCCGAACGGTCCCTACGTCATGCGCACCGATCTGCCGCAAGACTTGCAGGATGCCTATCGCGCCGCCGTGCTCGCCTATCCGAAGGAAGAGCCGGAGAATTTCAAGACGCAGACCGACGGCACCGAAAAGGATCTCGTGCCGGTGAAGGACTCCGACTACGACGACATCATCGCCATCACCCAGGCGAACGATGCCGATCGGCGCAAGCATTGAACAATGAAGGCGAGGCGGGTCAGCCACCCGCCCTCGTGCTTCGAGGCTCCAGCCCTGCAGGCCTGCGCACCTCAGCATGAGGGCTGATTTTCGGCGCCCGTTCGCAATGTGCGACATTCGCTTGTGCGCTTGTGAAGGACGGCTTTCAGCGTCCGGATGCGAGCCCGATCCACCTCATGGTGAGGTGCCCTGTCATCGAAGCGAATGCGGAGATGTCGGGGCTCGAACCACGAGGTGGCCTCCAATGAGCCGTCTGAAACAAGGCAGGAAGCTATCGCATGAGCAAATGTCCATGACCCCCGAAATCGACGCCGGCCATATCGCCAGGATCGAAGCTTTCGAGCGCTCGTTCGCGGTGGAGCGACGTAAACTTTGGCTGCAGACCGCAATTTACGGCGTATTGCTCGTCGTTGCCGTGATCCTCTCCGCGATGTTCAGCGGTTTCAGTTTCGGCGAGCTGATGAGCGGCCTGCCGGACGCCTGGCGATACATCTCCTCAACGTTCCCGGAGCTGCATTATGCCACCCTCGGCCACGATCTCGGCGAGTGGTATTGGAACCTGCCGCGCTGGCTGGAGCTGCTGGCGGAAACGGCGCTGATGAGCTTCGTCGGCACGGTGGCCGGGGGCGTGGCCGCACTTCTTCTCTGCTTTTCCGCCTCACGCAACCTGGTGCATAGCGACATCGCCTATTTCCTGTCGCGTCGCCTTCTGGAATTGGCGCGCACGGTTCCGGATACCGTTTATGCGATGATATTCGTATTCGCCTTCGGCATCGGTCCTTTGGCCGGTGTGCTGGCGCTGGCTGTGCATACGACCGGCTCGCTCGGCAAACTGTTTTCCGAAGTCAACGAGAGCATCGATAGGAAGCCGATCGAGGGTGTCATGGCATCGGGCGGCAATTGGCCCGTCATCATGCGGCTGGCGGTGCTGCCACAGGTCATGCCGAATTTCATGAGCTATGCGTTGCTGCGCTTCGAATACAATATCCGCAGCGCCTCCGTGCTCGGCATCGTCGGAGCCGGTGGCATCGGCGAGGAGCTTTATCTCTCCATCCGCCAGTTCGACTATCCCGATATCAGCGCCATCGTCCTCCTGATCATCGCCGTCGTCATGGCCGCGGATTTGAGCTGCGAAGCCATTCGTCATCGTATGATCAGCAAGGAATCTCTCCGGTATACCTCATGACCAGCTCGACCCTTCTCCCCGAAACCGGCGAAATCGCAGCCTGGCGCTATGCGCATCCGGAGCTGTTCGTCAGACCGTTCGCCGAGCGCTGGCGCAGCCGCGGCGTCGTCCTTCTGCTGGCGGCAATCTTCGTCTTCGGCCTCTGGTGGATCGACGCGACGCCGTTGCGTTTCTGGAATGGCGCCGGGCGATTGGGCTTTCTCGTCAGGCTGATGCTGCCGCCCTCCAGCGGCGGCGTTTTCGGCCTTTATCTGCAGGCGCTCGGCGAGACGCTGGCAATGGCCTTTTTCGGCACCTTTCTCTCGACCGTCGTCGCCTTTCCGCTCGGCTTCCTCGGCGCCCGCAACATCATGCCTAATATCATCCTGCACTTCGGTTTTCG
>JAGWJK010001065.1 GCA_028865845.1 Rhizobiaceae bacterium | reverse complement strand
GAGAAGATCATCCTGTCGCGTCCGGCCGTCGAAGCCGGCGAGCGTCTGGGCTTCCTGCCCGGCGACATGAAGGAAAAGGTCGATCCCTATCTCCGTCCGCTCTATGACGCGCTCTACGACATGATGCCGGGCGACAAGGTCGAACGCGCCATCACAGCCGGCGTCATCGAAATCGCGCCGCTCGCCTTCATGCGCGGCCGTACGCTTGCGAATGCCGCCGTCATCCTCGACGAGGCGCAGAACACCACGTCGATGCAGATGAAGATGTTCCTGACCCGTCTCGGCGAGAATTCGCGGATGATCATCACCGGCGACCCGAGCCAGGTCGACCTGCCGCGCGGTGTCAAGTCCGGTCTCGTGGAAGCGCTGCAGCTGCTCAACAGCGTGGAAGGCATCACGATTGTCCGCTTCAAGGATACCGACGTCGTCCGTCATCCGCTGGTCGGCCGCATCGTCAGAGCCTATGATACGCTCTATGCCGCTCCCGCCGAGGACGCGGAAGGCATTAAGCAGGGCTGATGGCCGACCTCGACATACAGATCAGCGTCGAGGAGGGCGATTGGCCGTCCGAGGATGAATTGCAGGCCTTGGCCGAGCGTGTGCTGGGCGCCGCTGCCGCGTTTCTACGCGTGCAAGAAAAACAGCCTTTTCCACCGATGGCGCCGGAACTGTCGCTGGTTTTCACCGACGATGCCTCGATCCGCGAGATAAACGCGGAATGGCGCGAGCAGGACAAGGCGACCAACGTTCTCTCCTTCCCGGCTTTTCCGCTGGTTCCCGGCGGCAAACCGGGACCGATGCTGGGCGATATCATCATTGCCCGCGAGACGGTGGAGCGTGAAGCGGTCGAGCTGGAAAAGAGTTTTGACGACCATCTCACCCATCTTATGGTGCATGGTTTCTTGCATCTCTTCGGCTACGACCATATGAATGATGCCGAAGCCGAAATAATGGAGGGGCTGGAGACTCGCATTTTGGCGGGGCTTGGCCTATCTGATCCCTATGCGGGGCAGGACCCCATTTGACTTGAAACCTGTCTGATCAGGAACAATGAGCGACTTTACGACAAGACCGGCCTCCGAGGCCAAAGACGGAGCCGACCTTGCCTCTTCCGAAGAGGCGGGCAGTAGTAGCGGCCGACGATCGCAATCCTCCTTCTGGGCGCGCGCTGCGCGCATCCTGCGGCCGGCCCAAGGGTCGCGCCTGCGCGAGGATCTCGCCGACGCGCTGATGACCAGCACGTCCGACGACGATGCCTTTTCACCCGATGAAAAGGCGATGCTTCACAATATCCTGCGCTTTCGCGAAGTGCGCGTCGAGGATGTCATGGTGCCCCGCGCCGACATCGAGGCCGTCGACCAGAACACCACCATCGGCGAACTGATGATCCTGTTCGAGGAAAGCGGCCGCTCTCGCATGCCGGTCTATGCCGAAACGCTGGATGATCCGCGCGGCATGGTGCATATCCGCGATCTTCTTTCCTATGTCGCCAAGCAGGCGCGCAACAAGCGCCGCGGCAGCAACGGCAAGGCTGCAGCTGCAGCCGTCGCTACCCCGCAGGCTGCGGCCCCGGCCGAAAAGCCGACGCGCTCCGCCAAGCCGAATTTCGATCTTTCCCGCGTCGATTTACAGAAGACGCTCGCCGAAGCCGGTATCATCCGCAAAATCCTGTTCGTGCCGCCATCCATGCTTGCGTCCGATCTTCTGCGCCGCATGCAGGTGAATCGGACGCAGATGGCGCTCGTCATCGACGAATATGGCGGCACTGACGGCCTCGCATCGCACGAGGACATCGTCGAAATGGTCGTCGGCGATATCGACGACGAGCATGACGACGAAGAAGTGATGTTCAAGCGCGTGTCGGAAGACGTCTTCGTCGCAGACGCTCGTGTCGAGCTGGAGGAAATCGCCGAAGCGATCGGCCCGGATTTCGACATTGCCGACCAGGTGGATGATGTCGACACGCTGGGTGGCCTGATCTTCTCGGCCCTTGGCCGCATTCCCGTGCGCGGCGAGCTGGTGCAGGCGCTGCCGGGCTTCGAATTCCATATTCTCGACGCCGATCCTCGCCGGATCAAGCGGGTGCGCATCACCCGCAAGCGTCATGCCGTGCGCCGCCGTCCGGTCAAGTCTGATGGCGAAGGCCCGGCGTCCGACCGTGATCTGCCGCCGCCGGATGTGCTCTCCGACGAACCTCCGGCAGAACAGGGCGCGGCGAACGGATAAGCCGCGCTTCAGCAGGACAAATCGCTGCTTTTTTGAAAGACTGCGCCCACATTG
>JAGWJK010000067.1 GCA_028865845.1 Rhizobiaceae bacterium | reverse complement strand
GATATCGGGGGAACCAACGCGCGCTTTTCCATCCTCGCCGATGCCGAGGCAGAGCCAACGCATTTCCCGATCGTCCAGACCGCCAATTTCGAGACCATCGACGCGGCGATCCAGGCCGCGCTCGAAAAGTCCGCGGTGCGTCCGCGTTCGGCGATCCTCGCCATCGCCGGCCCGGTGCGCGGCGATGAAATTCCGCTCACCAATTGTGATTGGGTGATCCGCCCGATGACGATGATCAGCAATCTCGGCATCGAGGACGTGCTTGTTATCAACGATTTCGAAGCGCAAGCGCTGGCGATCGCGGAAGTCTCCGACGAGCATCGCGAAACCGTGGGCGATACGGCTGAAAACATGATCGCTTCGCGCGCCGTCCTCGGGCCGGGCACCGGTCTCGGCGTTGCCGGCCTCGTGCATGCCCAGCATGCCTGGATACCGGTGCCGGGCGAAGGCGGGCACATCGATATCGGACCGCGCAGCCCGCGCGATTTTCAGATCTGGCCGCATCTCGAGCCGATCGAAGGCCGCATCTCGGCCGAGCAGGTGATCTGCGGTCGCGGCCTGCAGAACATCTATCATGCCGTCTGCAAAGCCGACGGCATTGCACCGACATTGAAGGAACCGGCCGACATCACCACCCGCGCACTTGCCGGCACCGACAAGACGGCGGAAGAGACCCTGTCGCTGTTCGTCACCTATCTCGGCCGCGTCGCCGGCGACATCGCGCTGATCTTCATGGCGCGCGGCGGCGTTTATCTTTCAGGCGGCATCCCGCAGAAGATCCTGCCGGCGCTGCAGAAGCCGGAATTCCGTGCCGCCTTCGAAGACAAGGCTCCGCATACCGAGCTGCTGAAGACCATCCCGACGCATGTGGTCACGCATCCGCTCGCGGCGCTCGCCGGCCTCTCGGCCTATGCCCGCAAGCCCGAAAGCTTCGGCGTTGCCACGGAAGGCCGCCGCTGGCGCCGCTGAACGTTGCGGCCATTTGAATCGCACTAGGCGCCTGAGCGCGCGGCACCTCTCCCAGGGGATGTAGCCGGCGTGCTCAGCCGCCTCTTAACCAGCCGAAAAAGCCATCTCTAGCCAAAGCCGCCCTAACTCTTTATAGAGCCGCAGGAGCATACGCGATCTGCGGCTCGCTTGGTTTGAGACAGGAAGCCGATTTTTGAAGTCGCCCGATACCAAAAAGACCAGCGTCGACAGTGAGACCGTCACCGGGATCCTGAAGCGCATCATTGCCGAAAATGGGCGTGACCACATCAGCGGCTACGCCGTCGCCATCTTCTGCCTGATCCTGGTGGCCGCATCGACGGCCTACATCGCCTACATCATGAAGTGGATCATCGACGAAGCCTTCGTCAACCGCAGCGTCGCGAACGCCATGGTGATCTGCGTCAGCATCTTCGTGGTCTTCGTGATCCGCGGTTTTGCCGGCTATTTCCAGTCCGTCATCCTGTCGAAGATCGGAAACAACATCATCGCGCGCTATCAGCGCCGCCTCTATACCCATCTGATGACGCTGTCGGTCGGCTTCTTCAGCGAGGCTCGGTCGGCGCAGGTCGCAGCCCAGGTTAGCCAGAACGTCTCTGGCATCCGCGACGTCATGAACCTGACGATCACCTCGACGGCACGCGACCTCCTGACCTTCATCAGCCTGCTCGGCGTCATGGTCGTGCAGGACCCGCTGCTCAGCATCGCCGTTTTCATTACCGCGCCGCCGTTGCTCTACGCGCTGCGCTACATCTCCAAGCGCCTGCGCGCCGCGACCCGCGAGGCGGTCAATCTGAACAGCCACGTACTCGGCGCCATGCAGGAGACCATCCAGGGCATTTCCATCGTCAAGGCGTTCACGATGGAAGAGCAGCTGGAGCGCAAGATCAACAAGCTGATCAGCGGCGCCGAACATCGTCAGAACCGCATCGCGCGGCTGTCAGAGCGCAACGGCCCGCTAATGGAGAGCTTTGCCGGGTTTGCGATCGCCAGCGTCTTTGCCTATGCGGCCTATGCGTCGATCTACAACAACGCCTCGCCGGGCGCCTTCTTCTCTTTCGCGATGTCGCTGTTCCTGGCCTACGATCCGGCGCGCCGACTGGCGAAGCTGCAGGTGCAGATGGAACGCGCCGTGGTGAACGCGCGCATGATCTACGAGCTCCTCGACATGGAGCCGCGCCAGCGCGACCTGCCCGACGCCAAGCCTTTGCAGGTCACCGGAGCCAACATCGAATTCCGGGACGTCCATTTCGCCTATGGTGACGAAAGCGTGCTTTGCGGGGTGAGCTTCACCGCACAGGGCGGGCAGACGACGGCGCTGGTCGGCCCTTCCGGTGCCGGCAAATCCACCGTCATCAGCCTCATTCCACGCTTCTACGACCCCAAGGCCGGACAGATCTTCATCGACGGGCAGGACATCGCGCACGTCACCAAGCAGTCGCTGCGCCAGCACCTCGCCTATGTCTCGCAGCAGCCGTATCTTTTCGAAGGCACGATCCGCGACAATATCCGCTATGGACGCCCGGAGGCGACGGACGCGGAAATCGAGGAGGCAGCACGGCTTGCCTACGCGCATGATTTCATCCTGGCGCAGCCGCAGGGTTACGATACGCCGGTCGGCGAAAACGGCGTGACGCTCTCCGGCGGCCAGCGTCAACGCCTGTCGATCGCCCGTGCGCTGGTGCGCAATGCGCCGATCCTGTTGCTCGACGAAGCGACGTCGGCGCTCGATACGGAATCGGAAGCCGCCGTTCAGAAGGCGCTCGACGAAGCCATGAGCGGCCGCACCGTTGTCGTCATCGCGCACCGCCTCTCGACTGTCGTGCGCGCGGAGAAGATCATCGTCATGCAGAACGGGCGTGTCGTCGAAGAGGGCAACCACGAGACGCTTGCGACCGCCGACAATGGCCTTTACGCTCGCCTCAACAACCTTCCGCGACCGGCCATTTCCAACAATTCCCGCAAGTGAGACGATAGATAACGACATGAGCGACGATGCGATGAAGCTGGTGGTGGTTGGTGCGGCAGGACGTATGGGCCAGACGCTGATCCGCATCATTCACGCGACCGAGGGCGCGACGCTGCATGCAGCCGTCGCCCGGCCGGGTTCCCCTTTCGTCGGCAAGGATGCAGGCGAAGTGGCCGGCCTCGGACCGATCGGCGTTCCGATCACCGATGATCCGCTTGCTGCCTTCCTGCATGCCGAGGGCGTGATCGATTTCACCACGCCGGCCGCCAGCGTTAGTTTCGCCGGACTTGCCGCGCAGGCGCGCATCGTCCACATCATCGGCACCACAGGCTGTTCCGAAGAGGACGAGGCGAAATTCAAGGCGGCCGCCCGCCATGCCCGCATCGTCAAGTCGGGCAATATGGGCCTTGGCATCAATCTGCTCAGCGTCATCGTCGAGCAGGCGGCACGGGCGCTTTCGCCCGCCGACTGGGACATCGAAGTCCTGGAAATGCACCACAAACACAAGGTCGATGCCCCCTCGGGCACCGCGCTGATGCTCGGCCAGGCGGCCGCCAAGGGCCGCGGCATCGATCTCGACGATCATTCGGTGCGCTCTCGCGATGGCCATACCGGCGCACGCGCAGCCGGCACGATCGGCTTTGCGACCTTGCGCGGCGGCGCCGTCATCGGCGAACATTCGGTGATTTTCGCCGGCGAAGGCGAGACGCTGACCTTCTCGCATCGCGCCGGGGATCGCTCGCTTTGGGCGCGCGGCGCCGTGCAAGCGGCGCTCTGGGCCCGCGACAAGAAACCCGGCCATTATTCCATGCTCGACGTTCTCGGGCTTTCCTGACCTCGACGCTACCAAGCACCCCTTTACGGAGGAATATTTCATGAGCGGTACTCTCGTTCTCGTTCGCCACGGGCAGAGCGACTGGAATTTGAAGAATCTTTTCACCGGCTGGAAGGATCCCGATCTCACCGAGCTCGGCATCGAAGAAGCCAAGACCGGCGGCAAGGCGCTTGCCGATTACGGTATTAAGTTCGACATCGCCTTCACCTCCGTTCTGGTGCGTGCGCAGCATACGCTCGGCATCATTCTCGACAGCGTCGGCCAGACGGGTCTCGAAACCATCAAGGACCAGGCGCTGAACGAGCGCGACTACGGCGATCTTTCTGGCCTGAACAAGGATGACGCCCGCGCCAAGTGGGGCGAGGAGCAGGTGCACATCTGGCGTCGTTCCTATGACGTCCCGCCGCCCGGCGGCGAAAGCCTGCGCGACACCGGCGCCCGCGTCTGGCCGTATTATCTCACCGAGATCCTGCCGCGCGTGCTCGCCGGCCAGAAGGTTCTCGTTGCAGCCCACGGCAATTCGCTGCGTTCGTTGGTCATGGTCCTCGACCGCCTCAGCAAGGAGCAGATCCTGGCGCTGAACCTCGCGACCGGCGTGCCGATGGTCTACAAGCTAAACGCCGACTCCACGGTCGCTTCCAAGGAAGTGCTCGGCGACATGTCGGGCGCGCATTGAGTTGGAGAGAATGCCTACCCCTCACACGCTTGAAGCAGTGAGGGGTGGCGAATGTGGCAAAATGTGTTACATTGCACTACCGATGTAACACATAGGCCTGAAATGCCGGACGCAACATTCACGTTCCGAGTTGAAGAAGATTTGAAACTGGCTTTCAGCGAGGCTGCTAAAGCGCAGGATCAAACCGGAGCCCAACTGCTTCGAGCTTTCATGCGCGATTATGTAAAGCATCAACAGGATGCGGCGGCATATGACGGCTGGTTCCGCCAGCAAGTTCAAGCCGGCCTTGCTTCCGCCAATGCCGGCAATCTTATCCCGGCGGACGATGTCGAAGCAGAGTTCTCCGCCTTGCGAGAAGAGACGCGCCGCAAGCTCAATGGAAAATCCTTGTGAAGCTTGCTTGGACTCCCGAAGCAAGAGCAGACCGACACGCAATATACGCTTACATCGAGGCTGAAAACGCAGCAGCGGCACTGATGCTGGATGAACTCTTCGCCAAGCGATCCCGGCAGCTTATCACACATCCGATGACGGGCAGGCCCGGCCGCGTATCCGGAACGCGCGAGCTCGTCGTGCACAAAAACTATATACTGATTTACGATTTCGCGGGCGAGACTGTGCGGATAATCCGCATCCTTCACGCCGCGCAGCAATGGCCGCCGCTCGATTTTCAGCCAGTTTCCTGACTTGAACACAAGTAGGCTGGTCTTAATTCTCGACGGTGAAGCGCACCCGATCGGCTGCGAAACGGGAAATCGAATATTGCACCGGGATATTGTCGAGATCGGCATTGAGTGCGTGCGCGACCAGGACAATGGCGCCCGGAGATAACTGCAGATCGGCAAGATCGCTTTCGTCGGCGTGCGTTGCGGTGATTTCGGTCACGACCCGGACATAATCCGGCACGCCAAACTCGCGAAATGCCTTGGTAATCGATCCCGTCGTCCTGTAAACCTCGGCTATATCACCGAAGCGATCGGCCGGAAACCAGCTGCTGGCGCGTGACACCGACCGATGGTCTGCCTGACCAAGCGTCTCCAGGCGGACAAGTCGCGTACCGACCTCGATCCGCAGGTGTCGGGCTAGTTCCGCGCTCGCAGCTTCTTCGCTGGTGGCAAGAAGGACACTGCGGGTTTCCCGCACCTGATCGCCGATGCCTTGGGAAAATCGCGTCCGTTTCGAGATCGGGAAATTCAGCCGCTCCTTGCGCTCGATCAGCGTGCCGCGACCCTGGACTGCGCGGACGATGCCCTCCTGCGCCAGGGCCGCCAGGGCGCTTCTGACCGTATGGCGGTTGACGCCGAACTGCAGCGCCAGCACCATTTCCGACGGAACCATGCCGGTATCGTCGAAATCACCATGGTTGATCGACGCACGGATCCTGTCAGCGATCTGACGCCAAAGCGCCACGCCCGTCTGCCGCTGTACCTTCTGCCCTGCCATTTCCGCCCGCTTACCCTGTCACACGCTTGTCACGTCTCATCAATAAATATAAGACTACCTTGTATGGTTGTCTATATCAATAGACATTTTGGGGATTACGCGATGAATTCAGCACAAAGGCAAGAGGCGGCAGCGCAGGAGCGCCGGGAACGCAAGCGCGCCGCTGATCTTCTGGCACGGGCCGAACGGGACGAACTCGATTCGGCCTGGGAGGCATTGCCGCAAAAACCTGAGGTCCAGCCCGTGCGCGGGCCGGAAACCGGTCTCGTCATGGTCCGCGGCCGCATCGGCGGCGGCGGTTCGCCCTTCAATCTCGGCGAGGTGACGGTCACGCGCGCCACGGTCAAGCTTAACTCCGGTATGGTCGGACACGGGCACGCGCTCGGCACCGACCGCGAAAAGGTGCGGCTGGCGGCAATCTTCGACGCGCTGTGGCATCAGCCGACAACGCGGGACTATGTCGAAAAGACCTTGCTGCTGCCGGTGACGGCGCGCATCGCTGAATATGATCGCAAGCGCGCCGAAGAAACGGCCGCGACCCGCGTCGATTTCTTCACCATGGTCCGCGGAGAAGATAAATGAGCCTTCCGATCAACTCCACACTGCCCTCCGACGAAGCGCTGACCGGCGGTTTTGCCGATCCGGTCTTCAATGCGCAGAGCGTCTTCAAGATGATGATGGACGCCATGGCGCGGCCGGGCACGCTGCAGACGGTAATATCGGATATCGCTCCGCCGGCGCCGCTCGGCATTGCAGCTGGCGCGATCGCGCTGACGCTGTGCGATCACGACACGCCCGTCTGGCTGTCGACCGGCTTTGCCAAATCGACCCTGCCGGAATGGCTCGGCTTCCACACCGGCGCGAGCGTGACGCCGGAAAAGATCGAAGCGCGGTTTGCCTTCCTGGAAGCGGGAATGCTGCTTTCCTCGTTCAACCAGTTCGCTGTCGGCACGCAGGAATATCCGGATCGTTCGACGACGCTGATCCTGGAAATTGCCGCACTGGAAGGTGGCACTGAGCTCGCTTTGTCGGGTCCGGGCATTTCCGGCATCGCCATGATCGCCCCGATCGGCCTGCCGGAAACCTTCCTGCGCATCTGGAACGACAATCGCGCGCTTTTCCCGCGCGGCGTCGACCTCGTTCTGACGGCAGGACGGCAATTCCTTTGCCTGCCGCGCACCACCAAAATCATCGCGACGGAGATGTGACGCATGTATGTAGCCGTTAAAGGCGGCGAAGCCGCCATCGCCAATGCCCACCGCTTGCTTGCCGACCGCCGCCGTGGCGATCGTTCGCTCCCCGCACTCGGTATCGACCAGATCGTCGAACAACTGGCGCTTGCTGTCGACCGCGTCATGGCCGAAGCATCGCTCTACGACCGCACGCTTGCCGCGCTCGCCGTGCGCCAGGCCCGCGGCGATATGATCGAAGCGATCTTTCTGCTGCGCGCCTATCGCACGACGCTGCCGCGTTTCGGTTATTCCCGCCCGCTCGATACGGCCGCGATGAAGATCGAACGCCGCATCTCCGCGACCTACAAGGATTTGCCGGGCGGCCAGCTTCTCGGGCCTACCTTCGACTATACGCACCGCCTGCTCGACCCGAGCCTGCTCACCGATACCCCGGTGGACGAGCCGATGCAGCGGCCTGCCGAGCAGGGCCGCGTCATGCGCGTCTCGGAAATCCTGAGCCAGGAAGGGTTGATCGAAGGCGACGGCCAATTGCCGGTCGACCATGAAACCGGCGACCTGACGCGCGAGCCGATGGAATTTCCGATGACCCGCGATCTGCGCCTGCAGGCATTGGCCCGCGGCGACGAGGGCTTCCTGCTGGCGCTCGGTTATTCGACCCAGCGCGGTTATGGCCGCAACCACCCCTTCACCGGCGAAATCCGCATCGGCGAAGTGGAGGTCGAACTCGATGTGCCGGAACTCGGCTTCGCCGTCTCGCTCGGTGTCATCCAGGTGACGGAATGCCAGATGGTCAACCAGTTCATGGGCTCCGCCAAGGCGCCGCCGCAATTTACCCGCGGCTACGGCCTGGTGTTCGGCCAGAGCGAGCGCAAGGCGATGGCCATGTCGCTGGTCGACCGTGCACTGCGCGCCGAGGAGCTGGGCGAGGACATCACAGCGCCGGCCCAGGACGAGGAATTCGTCATTTCGCATTCCGACAACGTGCAGGCGACCGGCTTCGTCGAGCATCTGAAGCTGCCGCACTATGTCGACTTCCAGGCCGAACTCGACCTGGTGCGCCGTATGCGCCGCGATTTCGAGAATGCCCAGAACGCAGGCAAGGACCCGATGACGGAGGCTGCCGAATGACCGAGCTCGCCACTTACAACTTCGCCTATCTCGACGAACAGACCAAGCGGATGATCCGCCGCGCCATCCTCAAGGCGATCGCCATTCCCGGCTATCAGGTGCCTTTCGCTTCGCGCGAAATGCCGATGCCTTACGGCTGGGGTACCGGCGGCGTGCAGCTGACCGCGGCGATCATCGGGCCTGATGATGTGCTGAAGGTTATCGACCAGGGCGCCGACGATACCACCAACGCCGTCTCGATCCGCGCCTTCTTCCAGAAGGTCGCGAATGTCGCGGTCACCACCCGGACGGATGAAGCGACGGTTATTCAGACCCGCCACCGCATTCCGGAAGGCAAGCTCGGCCCCAATCAGGTGCTGGTCTACCAGGTGCCGATCCCGGAACCGCTGCGGTTCCTGGAACCGCGCGAGACCGAGACCCGCAAGATGCATGCGCTCGAGGAATACGGCCTCATGCATGTGAAGCTCTATGAGGACATCGCGCGCAACGGCCGCATCGCGACCACCTACGACTATCCGGTCAAGGTCGCCGGCCGTTACGTGATGGATCCCTCGCCGACGCCGAAATTCGACAATCCGAAAATGCACATGTCGGATGCGCTGCAGCTCTTCGGCGCCGGCCGTGAAAAGCGCATTTACGCCGTGCCGCCCTATACCGAGGTGGTCAGCCTGGATTTCGAGGATCATCCCTTCGAAGTGCAGCGCTTCGACAAGCCCTGCGCGCTTTGCGGCGCCGAGCAGGTCTATCTCGACGAAGTCATTCTCGACGACAAGGGCGGACGGATGTTTGTCTGCTCCGATACCGACTTCTGCGAGGACCGCCGCGCCCACGGCCATGCCGGTTCCATGTTAGCACCCAACGGGCTCGGTCCCGATCAGGAGGCCGCCGAATGAGCGACACGCCACTCCTCAAGGTCAAGGATATCTCGAAATTCTACGGCAGCCGCATCGGATGCCGCAACGTTTCCTTCGACCTCTGGCCCGGCGAAGTGCTGGCCATCGTCGGAGAATCCGGCTCCGGCAAGACGACGCTGCTCAACTGCATCTCGACTCGGCTGCTGCCGACCACCGGCAGCGTCGAATATCACATGCGCGACGAGACCTATCGCGACCTCTTCCGGATGAACGAGGCCGAACGCCGCTTCCTGATGCGCACCGATTGGGGCTTCGTACATCAGAATCCCGCCGACGGCCTGCGCATGACGGTTTCGGCCGGCGCCAACGTCGGCGAGCGGCTGATGGCGATCGGCAACCGTCACTACGGCAACATCCGCAACACGGCCATCGACTGGCTCGAACGCGTCGAGATCGATGCCGACCGCATCGACGACCAGCCACGCGCCTTCTCCGGCGGCATGCGCCAGCGCCTGCAGATTGCCCGCAATCTGGTGACCGGTCCGCGCCTGGTGTTCATGGACGAGCCGACGGGCGGCCTTGACGTCTCGGTTCAGGCGCGCCTGCTCGATCTCGTGCGCGGCCTCGTCAACGATCTCGGCCTTTCCGCGATCATCGTCACCCACGACCTCGCCGTCGCCCGTTTGCTGTCGCATCGGATGATGGTGATGAAGGACGGCATGGTGATCGAGCATGGTCTCACCGACCGCGTGCTCGACGATCCGCGCGAGCCCTACACGCAGCTTCTCGTCTCTTCGATCCTGCAGGTCTGAGGAAATATCATGGCAACCCCCCTCGTCGTTTCCGAAGTCTTCAAGAGCTTCACCATGCATCTGCGTGACGGCATCCGCCTGCCTATCGTCGCCGATGTCTCCTTCTCCGTCGCCTCCGGCGAATGCGTCGTGCTCGGCGGCCCGTCGGGCATCGGCAAGAGCTCGCTCCTGAAGATGATCTACGGCAACTACGCCGTCGACAGCGGCCAGATCCTGGTCACGCAGAAGCACAGGATCGTCGACCTCGCCACGGCCGATCCGCGCACGGTGCTGGAAGTGCGCCGCAACACCATGGGCTATGTCAGCCAGTTCCTGCGCACGGTGCCGCGCGTCGCTGCGATCGACGTCGTTGCCGAGCCGCTGCTGGCGCGCGGTGTCGCCGTTGCCGAGGCCCGTGAAAAAGCCGCCGGCCTGCTTTCCAAGCTCAACCTGCCGGAAGAGCTCTGGCAGTTGCCGCCCGCCACCTTCTCCGGCGGCGAGCAGCAGCGCGTCAATATCGCCCGCGGCTTCATTACCGATCACGCCATTCTCCTGCTCGACGAACCGACCGCCTCCCTCGATGCACGCAACCGTGCCGTCGTGGTGGAGATGATCGAACAGAAGAAGAATTCAGGCGTCGCGCTGCTCGGCATCTTCCATGACGAGGAAGTGCGCGACGCCGTCGGCAGCCGCATCCTCGACGTCTCGCAATTCTCACCCAGGAAATCCGCAGCATGAGCCGCAAATTGGGCGAAACGCCCTTCATCAGCCCCACGGCCAGCGTCAACAATTCGACGCTCGGCCGCTATACCGAAGTCTCCGATCGCTGTCGCATCGACGAAACCGAGATCGGCGATTATTCCTACATCATGCAGGACGGCGCCGTCTGGTGCACGACGATCGGCAAGTTCGTCAACATCGCCGCCGCGGTGCGCATCAACGCCACCAACCATCCGACCTGGCGGGCGACGCTGCACCACTTCACCTATCGTGCCGCCGACTACTGGCCGGACGCCGATATGGAGACGGATTTCTTCACCTGGCGGCGCGACCATCGCGTCACCATCGGCAACGATGTCTGGATCGGCCATGGCGCCACGATCCTTCCGGGTGTGACGGTCGGCAATGGCGCCGTCATCGG
>JAGWJK010000066.1 GCA_028865845.1 Rhizobiaceae bacterium | reverse complement strand
CAAGCCCGACGAGGAAAGTATAGATCACCGCCAGCGGATAGGAGTTCCAGTTGGACGCGACGGCGCGGCCGGCACGCCATGCGGTCCAGAAGCCGAGGATGACGATGATCGCGCGGATGACGATGCGCCCGCCGGTATCGCTCTCGAAGAAAAGTCCCTGCATATCAAATTCTCCGCGAAACGGGGCTCAATGGTGGCCGCCTTCGAGATAAGCGGCGCGCACTTCCGGATTGGCGAGCAATTCCTTGCCCGAACCACTCATCGTCACCCGGCCGTTGACCATGACATAGGCGCGGTCGGAGAGCTTCAGCGCCGCAAAAGCGTTCTGCTCCACCAGAAACACGGTAAGCCCCTGCGTCTGGTTCAGGATCTTGATCGCCTCGAAGATGCCCTTGACGATCAGCGGCGCAAGGCCGAGCGACGGCTCGTCGAGCAGAAGCAGCTTCGGACGCGCCATCAGCGCGCGACCGATGGAGAGCATCTGCTGTTCGCCGCCCGACAGGGTGCCGCCGCGCTGCGACTGCCGCTCCTTCAGGCGCGGAAACAGCGTGAAGATCTTCTCGACGTCCTCGTTGAAATATTTGAGCTTATCGAGGCTCGCGCCCATCTGCAGGTTTTCAAAGACCGTCATGCGCGGGAAAATGCGTCGCCCTTCCGGGGACTGCGCAATGCGCAGCCGGGCAATCTCATGCGTCGGCATGCGGGTAATGTCACGGCCGTCGAAAGTCACCGAGCCGTTGCGGGCTTGCGGGCTGCCGCAGATCGTCATCATCAGCGTCGACTTGCCGGCACCGTTGGCGCCGATCAGGCTGACGATTTCGCCGCTGTTGACTTCGATATTGACGCCGGCGAGTGCGCGGATATTGCCGTAGTAGGTCTCGACACCCTCAACTCTCAGAAGCGGTTGCCCCGTCATCAGTGTTCGCCCTCTTGGAGGTGCTCGACTTCGGCAATCACCTCTTCCACTTCTTCATCTTCGACGCCGAGATAGGCCGCGATCACCTTGGGATCGTTCTTGACCTCGTCCGGCGTGCCATCGGAAATCTTCTGCCCGTATTCGAGCACGACGACATGGTCGGAGATTTCCATAACCACCGACATGTCGTGCTCGATCAACAGGATCGAGGTGTCGGCGTCCTTGCGGATGCTGCGCAGGAACTCGTTCAGCACCAGCGATTCACGCGGGTTGAGACCGGCGGCCGGCTCGTCCAAGCACAACAGCTCAGGCCCCGTGCACATGGCACGCGCAATTTCCAGACGGCGCTGGGCGCCGTAGGGAAGATCGCCGGCCGGGTCGTCGGCGCGATCGATAAGATCGGCCTTCTCCAGCCAGAAACGCGCCAGCTCGATGGCGTTCTTAGCTTCTGCGCGATATTTGCCGATGCCAAGCAGGCCAAGGATCGTGTAGCCGGATGCCCGCATCAGCTTGTTGTGCTGCGCGACCAGTAGATTTTCGAGCACGGTCAGGCCGGAGAACAACCTGATGTTCTGGAACGTGCGCGCCACCTTGGCCTCGCGGGTGATCCGAAAATCCGGCAGCCGTTCGAGAAGGTATTCCTTGCCGCTTCGCTGGTTGAGCGTAATCATGCCCATCGTCGGCTTGTAGAAGCCGGTGATGCAGTTGAAGACGGTGGTCTTGCCGGCGCCGTTCGGGCCGATCAATGCAGTAATGTCGCCACGCTTGGCTTCGAAAGAGAAGTCGTTGATGGCCATCAGGCCGCCGAACCGCATGGAGAGATGCTCGACCTTGAGCAGGGTATCGCTGGTCGTTGTGGTCACAGCGTTCATCAGCCGTGGCCCTCCTTGGTAAAGCTGCCGGAGACCGCTTTTCGCTCCTTGAGGAAGGCGGTCGGCTCACGGGTTCCGACGAAGCCGCGCGGCTTCACCAGCATGACGACGACCATGGCGAGGCCGAAGATCAGCATGCGGTAAAGTTCCGGGGTGAAATCCTCGCCGAAGATGATTTTGAGGAAGCTCATGTCGCGCAGCAGTTCGGTGCCGCCGATCATCGCAATCGCGGCAATCGCGATGCCCTTCAGCGAACCCATGCCGCCGAGAACGACGATGGCCAGAATGACCGCGGATTCAAGGAACACGAAGGATTCCGGCGAAACGAAGCCTTGGCGGGCGGCGAAGAACGAGCCGGCGAAACCGCCGAACATTGCGCCCGTGGCAAAAGCCGTGAGCTTGGTCGTCACCGTATTGATGCCGAGCGAGCGGCAGGCGATTTCGTCTTCACGCAGCGCTTCCCAGGCACGTCCGATCGGCATGCGCCGCAACCGGATCGTGACATAGGCGGTCAGGGCGCAGAGCGCCAGGATCACGTAGAACAGGAAGATCTTGTACCAAGCCGAGGATGTCGCCAGGCCGAAGGTCCGCATGAAGTTATGCGGGTCCTTGAGATCGAAGGTATAGATGCCGAACATCGACGCCTTGGTGATGTTGGAAATACCGAAGCTGCCCTTGGTGACGTCGGTCCAGTTGGTCAGGACGATACGGATGATTTCACCGAAGGCGAGCGTGACGATCGCCAGGTAGTCGCCGCGAAGGCGCAGCACCGGGAAGCCGAGGATCATCCCCCAGAGCCCGGCAAAGATGCCCGAAAGCGGCAACAGAATCCAGAACGACAGCCCGAAATGGCTCGACAGCAGCGCGTAGGAATAGGCGCCCACCGCATAGAAAGCGACGTAGCCGAGGTCGAGCAGGCCGGCGAGACCGACGACGATGTTCAGCCCCCAGGCGAGCATGACGTAGATCAGGATCTGGATGCCGAAGTTGTCGACATAGGTCAGCGAACCCTGCGGCCCGAAGAGAGCCAGCGCTCCCAACGGATAGACGAGCAGAAAGACCAGGGCGATCTTGTTGAAGTTCTTCGCCAGGAAACCCGGCGCCACTTCGACCGGCGCTACCTTGGCCTTGGCGGCCTTTCTTGCTGCCAGCGCCGGCTGCCAGAACACCGTTATGACGAAGCGGCCAACGGCAACGATGGCGACGATGGCGGCGAGCAAGCCCCAGCGCTGAACGATGATCAGCTTGTTGTCGATATTCTGATCGGTCTTCAGACCGATGTAGAGCACGAACATGCCGAAGGCGATGATGGCTGACCAGACGGCATCGGTAATACCCTTCTGGACAAGGCCGGGCGAGGTCTTGCCTGCAACGAAATTGGAATTTGCCATGGCGTTATACCTTCTCGACTTCCGGCCGTCCGAGAATGCCGGTCGGCTTGAAGATCAGCACGTAGGCCAGGATGGCATAGGTCGCGACATCCTTGTACGCGATCGGGAAATTGCCCGACCAGAACGACTCGATGAAGCCGATCATCAGGCCGCCGAGAACGGCACCCGGCAGGGAGCCGATACCTCCGAGAACGGCTGCGGTGAAAGCCTTGACGCCAGGAACGAAGCCATCAGTGAAGTTGGCGACGCCGTAATACATCAGGTACATCGTGCCTGCGACGGCGGCGAGTGCGGCGCCCATGATGAAGGTCACGGAAATCGTGCGGTCGACGTTGATGCCGAGCAGTGCCGCCATCTTGCGATCCTGTTCGGTGGCGCGCTGGGCGCGGCCAAGCGCCGTCTTGTTGACGATGTACCAGAAGGCGGCCAGGAGAACGACGGTGACGATGAAGATGATGATCTGCTTCAGCGAGATCGACACGCCGTCGAAGTTATAGACATCGCCGATCAGCGTCGGGATTGGCTTGTTGCGCGGGCCCTGTGCCACCTGGATGAAGTTCGACAGCACAATCGACATGCCGATCGCGGTGATCAGCGGCGCAAGCCGGAACGAACCGCGCAACGGACGATAGGCGACCCGCTCGATGACCCAGTTCCACAGGCTGGTCATCAGCATGGCGACGACGAGCATGACCAGAAGCAGGATCGCGACCGGCAGGCCGGCAAAAAGCGAAACGAGCACCAGATATGTGATGAGAGCAGCGAAGCCACCGAGCATGAAGACGTCGCCGTGCGCGAAGTTGATCATGCCGATGATGCCGTAAACCATGGTATAGCCAATGGCGATCAGGCCATAGATCGACCCGAGAGTCAGCCCGTTAAGGAGCTGCTGGATAAAATAATCCATATATCATTTCCCCTGGATGCGGAGTCTATGGACCGCATCTCTTATTGTTTAGGGTTCCCTTCATGAGGGCCCGTGGGAGCGATTCCATACTGCTTTCGAAGGAAATGTGAAGCCAAAAAGGCGAGAAGTTGACAAATTCTTTTCAAAAGCTTGTGCGCTGACGCATTTGGAACCAGAAATGACAGAAAAACGGCACATCCTGGCTCAAAAATAGCCAGGATGCGCCGCAAAACATTTGAAGCTGAAAATATCTCGTCAGAAACGAGCTGAAATTACACCCTTTTTCACTTCCGATGAAAAATGTCAGGCGCGCATGCGCCCGCCATTGGCATCGAACAGAGCCTGGGCCTGCAGCGTCGCTGGCAGGATATCGCCGAGCAGCTCGATCCCCCAACCTTCGGACTCGTCAGCGATTTCCTTCGGCACATAACCGACGGCGACCGACAGGCCGGAGGCGTGCGCATAGCCGCCGGACGTGACCCAGCCGCAGACAGCGCCCTTGTGATAGATCGGCTCGTCGCCAATGACATCGGCGTCCTTGGCGGAAAGAATGAAGGTGCGCAGCCGGAGCGTACCGCCTTCGGCCTTCTCCTTGGCGGCGGCCGCCTTGCCGATGAAATCCGCCTCCTTGGAAAGGGCGACGAATCGCTCGAGCCCGGCTTCCAGCGGTCCGTAGAGCGGACGATATTCGCGCGCCCAGCTGCCGTAGGACTTGTCGAGACGCAGCGCGTTCAGCGCTCTAAGGCCGAAGAGCTTGATGTCGAATTCGGCGCCTGCCTCCATCAGCAGGTCGAAGAGATAGCGCTGATGCTCCGGCTTCATCCAAATTTCATAGCCGAGATCGCCGGTATAGGAGACGCGCCCGACAATCGCCGGAGCCATGCCGATATCCATGCGGCGGATCGACATGAACGGGAACGCCGCGGTGGAAAGATCCTGGTGCGTGAGCTTTTCCAGGAGCTTACGGGAATTCGGCCCGGCAACGGAGAGGCCGAGCAGCGATAGACCGAGCGCCTTCAGCTCCACCGAACCATCCTTCGGCAATTGGCTTTCGAACCAGCGCATGTGGTAGGATTCGGCGATGCCGGAGCCGATGACGAGGAAATCACCCTCGCCCAATTTGGCGAGCGTGAAATCGCCGATGAGCTTGCCGTCATGCTTCAGCATCGGGGCAAGCGTCATGCGGCCCACCGCCGGGATGCGGCATGTCAGCAGGCGGTCGAGGAAGGCTTCGGCACCGGGTCCCTTGACCGAATATTTCGCAAAGCCCGAGGTTTCCATCAGGCCGACGCTCTCGCGCACCGCCTTTGCTTCCGCACCCACGACATCGAAGTCGTTGGAGCGGCGCCAGGAAAACTTGTCGACCTCACCGGCCGGCGCGAACCACAGTGCCTGCTCCAGGCCGTAATAGGCGCCGAACACCGCGCCGGACGCTTTCAGCTTGTCGTAGATCGGCGTCGTCAGCAGCGGACGCGCAGCCGGCAGCTCCTCGTTCGGATAGCGGATCGAGAAGCGGCGGGTGTAGTTTTCGCGCACCTTGGCGTTGGTGTAGGCAAGCGTCGCATAGTCGCCGTAGCGCGAGACATCCATGGCGAAGACATCGAAGCCCGGGTCGCCGTAGATCATCCAGTTGGCAAGCGCCAAGCCCACACCGCCGCCCTGGCTGAAGCCAGCCATGACGGCGCAGGCCGACCAGTAGTTGGTGAGGCCGCGCACCGGCCCGACCAGCGGATTGCCATCCGGCGAGAACGTGAAGGGACCGTTGATGATGCGCTTGATGCCGGCATTGTTGAAAGCCGGGAAATGCCGGAAGCCGACTTCGAGTTCCGGCGAAATGCGCTCGATGTCTTCTGCCAGCAGTTCGTGACCGAAATCCCAAGGCGTCGTTACCGGCGACCACGGACGGCAGGCCTTTTCGTAGGTGCCCATCAGCATGCCCTGCCGCTCCTGGCGCAGATAGATCTCGCCGTCGAAATCGACGCAGTGCATCAGTTCCTTGCCGGTCGCCTGGTTGAATGCCGCCACTTCCGGCATGTCCTCGGTGATCAGGTACATGTGTTCCATGGCGAGCACGGGGAGTTCCAGGCCGACCATGCGCCCGACTTCACGCGCCCAGAGACCGGCAGCATTGACGACATGCTCCGCGATGATTTCGCCCTGGTTGGTGATGACCCGCCAGGCGCCGTCCTCGCGCTGCACCAGCTCTTCCACCTTGGTGTGCAGGTAGATCTCGGCGCCGTTCTTCTTGGCCGAGCGCGCATAGGCATGCGTCGTGCCGTAGGGATCGAGATGGCCTTCGACAGGATCGTAAAGCGCGCCGACGAACTGGTCGGGATCGAGAAGCGGCATCATTTCATGCGCTTCCTTCGGCGTCAGCAGCGTTGCTTCGAGACCGTTGTAGCGGCCCTTGGCGAGAATCGATTTCAACCAGTCGAAACGCTGCGGCGTTGCGGCCAGCATCAGGCCCGACGTCATGTGAAGACCGACATCCTGGCCGGAATACTCCTGGATTTCCTTGTAGAGTTCGACGGTATATTTCTGCAGCTTGGCGACGTTCGGATCGCCATTGATCGTGTGCATGCCGCCGGCCGCATGCCAGGTAGAGCCGGAGGTCAGCTCCGAGCGCTCGAGCAGCACCACATCCGTCCAGCCGAATTTCGTCAGGTGATAGAGCACCGAACATCCGACAACCCCACCGCCGATAACGACGACCTTGGCATGGCTTTTCATCTAAAATCCCCTGTCATTGGCGCGTCTGCTGCGCGCCCCGTTCCTGAATAAAGGCAGCCGAAATCGCCTTCCAAACTTCGATGCGCTTGAAATAAACAGAAATTTCGAAAGGCGACCAGCCGAATTCGAAGGTAGCCTAGAGGCTATCCAAACGGCCCAATAGCCCGAACTGCGAAGCCGATCTGCCTGTTTGCGCCATCACGATTGTTCGGATCGCGCCATGGGTTCAGTCGGCAAAACCTGCCGTCAAAGCGAATTCTCGTCCCATCTCCATCAGTTCCTCGAACACGCTGCCGGCATAGGAGCGCGGCACGATGATTTCGAAACTCTCCGGCCCGACAAGGGCAAGATTGGCGCCGACATGGCAGCAGAGCATGTTGGCCGAAGAGCCCACCGCAAAAGCCTGTGGATGCAGATCGATGGCCACGCATTTGGCAAGAATCCGCCGGACGCTCGGCCCGGAAAGGCGCAATAGGACCCGACCGTCGCTCTGCTCGAAAAACGAAACGCGGGCGGCGTCGAGCATGCCGAGATCGCGCGCAAGACTTTCGGCGCCGAGCGCTTCCGAAACGGCAAGCCATTCCTGCGGCCCGGCATTGCGGACTGAGACATCCGGCATCGACTTCAACGCCACCAACGCCCATTCCTCATGATCGGCATGGGTAAGCACCGAAAAAATCGTCGGGCGCCTGATGACGGCGAGATGATTGGGGTTCGGCGTCGCCTCGAAGCCGGAGATGTGATCTTCCAGCACGTGCCGGTTCTGGTAGGAAATGCTCATCGGCCGCTTACCCCTGAAGCTTCTTATTATCGGGATCGACAAAGACCGGGCTGCAGACCTCGGCCACGACCTCGTCGCCACGCAACCCATCCCATACGACAACCTTTTCGCCGATCCGTTCCCGGCCCGACTTCAGGAAGGCGAGCGCGATGGAATGCCCAAGCACCGGTGAGAAACACGCGGAGGAAACATGTCCCTGGTCGTTGGCGGTAGAGGGCTTGGCGCCTTCCTTGAGGAGATGGGCACCAGCCCGGATTTCTTTCGACGCATCGACCGGTTTCAGCCCGATCAGTTGAACGCGATCGGCGGCGGTCAGGCCGAAACGGGTCGACAGGCGTTTGCCGATGAAATCCGGCTTCTGCGTCGAAACCATACGGCCAAGACCGACATCGTCAGGCGTCGTGCGACCGTCGAGTTCGCTATGCGTGACATGCCCCTTTTCGATGCGCAGCACGTTCAGCGCCTCGACGCCGTAGGCGCAGATACCGTGAGCCTTGCCCGCCTCCATCAACGCATCCGCCACTGCCTCGCCGTAGCCGGCGGGAACGGCAAGTTCGTAGGCAAGCTCGCCGGAAAACGAGATGCGGAACAGCCGCGCCTTCAGGCCGCCCTTCAGCATGACTTCGCTCGCCGTCATGAATGGGAAGGCGGCATCGGAGATATTGTCCTCGACCACCTGTTCCAGAACCAGCCGTGCCTTCGGCCCGGCGATCGCCATCTGCGCCCATTGATCGGAGGAGGATACGAAACGCACGTCCAGCTGCGGCCAGAAGGTCTGGGCACAAAATTCCATATGCGTCATTACCTCGCCGGCCATCGCCGTGGTGGTGGTGAGAAAGAAATGGTTTTCCGAAAGCCGGCTGGTCGTGCCGTCGTCGAATACCATGCCGTCCTCGCGCAGCATCAAGCCGTAGCGCGCCCTACCGACGGGCAGCTTCAGGAAAGCGTTGGAATAAAGCCGATTGAGAAACTCCGCGGCGTCCTTGCCTGATATCTCGATCTTGCCGAGGGTCGACACGTCGCAAAGACCGACGTTACTGCGCACGTTCAGCACTTCGCGATCGACACTTTCGCGCCAGGTCTTTTCAGTGCCGCGCGCAAACCAGGCGGACCGATACCACAGGCCGGCTTCGACGAAGGTCGCACCGTTCTTCTTCGCCCAACCATGCAGCGGCGATTCCCGAACCGGCTGCGCGTGCTTGCTGCGCGCCGTTCCGGCAAGGGCGCCGAAGGATACCGGCGTGTAGAAAGGCCTGAAAGTCGTCGTGCCGACGGCTGCCGGGCTGACGCCGCGCATGCCGGCCATGATGCCGGCAGCATTGACATTGCCGAGCTTGCCCTGGTCTGTCGCCATGCCACTGGTGGTATAGCGCTTGGCGTGTTCCGGATGACCGAACCCTTCGCGAAGCGCAAGGCCAAGATCCTTGCTGTGCACGTCGTTCTGGAAATCGACGAAGGCCTTGTCCTTGGCGCCCGGCACATGCCAGATCGCGTTAAAGGACGGATCGTACTCTCCTTCGACCTCCGGGATATCGGCGCCGTGCGTGGTATGGCCAAGGCTTGCGATCACCGTACGCGCTTTCGATGCGCCGTCGGCAAGACAGCCGTAAACACTGTCAACGCCGGCGGCAGATCCGGCAATCTCCAACTCGCCGCCCACCGTCGGCGCCATGAAGGCCTGCTTTTCGTCCGACCATACCGGCCTTGCGCCACGCTGGCAGGCCAGATGAATGATCGGCGACCAGCCGCCCGAGAGGGCCAGCGAATCGCAGGAAATCAATTCATCGAGACCGCCACGATCGGCGATCAGGCCGCTGATCCGATATTTGCCCTTTGTCGCCAGCACGCTGCCGCCATGGATGACGCGCACGCCCTTCGGCGCAACATCGGGCGCGGCATTGCGGGTATCGATGATCGCGGCAATCTCGACACCTTCCGCCGTCAGATCCATCGCAGTGCGATAGCCGGAGCCGCCGTTGGTAAAGACTGCAACCCTCTGCCCGGCAACGACGCCGTGGCGGTTGAGATAGCTGCGCATGGCGCCGGCCATCATCACGCCCGGCTTGTCATTGCCGCCGAACACCAGCGGCCGCTCTTCCGCGCCGGTCGCAAGGATGGCGCGCTTGGCCGCGATGCGCCACAGGCGCTCCACCGGCAGTTCGGACGACGGCATCGCTACATGCTTCTGAACCTTCTCGAGCGCGCCGAAGACGTTATCATCGTACCAGCCGAAAACGGTGGTGCGCGGCATCAAGGTGACGTTCTCGAAAGTCTGCAGCTCTTGCAGCGTCTCATGCACGAAGGCATCGGCAGCGACGCCGCCGATCGACAGCCGCTCCGAGAGCAGCGAGCCGCCAAGCCGGAAACCTTCATCCGCAAGGATCACGCGCAGTCCGGCGCGCGCCGCCGTCAGCGCTGCCATCAACCCTGCGGGACCGGAGCCGATGACCAGCAGGTCGCAATGCGCCCATGCCTTCTCATAGCGATCCGGATCGGTTTGCATCACCGCTTTGCCAAGACCGGCGGCGCGGCGGATCAGCGGCTCGTAGAGCTTTTCCCAGAACGCGGACGGCCACATGAAGGTCTTGTAGTAGAAGCCCGCGCCGAGGAATGGCGAAATTAAGCTGTTGACCGACGCGATGTCGTATTTCAGCGACGGCCAACGGTTCTGGCTGACGGCGGTCATCCCCTGATAGAGCTCGGCGACGGTGGCACGCGTGTTCGGCTCCGTACGCCCGTCCCTGCCGATCGTTACCAGCGCATTCGGCTCGGCCGAACCCGCCGTCAGGATGCCGCGCGGACGATGATATTTGAAGCTGCGGCCGACCAGAAGCTGATCGTTGGCAAGAAGGGCTGCCGCGAGTGTGTCGCCCTCGAGGCCGTTCATCTGTCTGCCGTCGAAACTGAAGGACAGCGGCCGGCTGCGATTGACGAGACCGCCGCTGGAAAGACGATAGGCCGTCATCGCGCCACCTCCTTGGCTGCACTGGCGGCATCGGTGACGGAGAACACCTCATGCGTGATATTGCTGCGGTCGACGATCAGCCATCGACGGCAACCGGCGGCATGATGCCAGTATTCGGAGATGCGCCCGCGCTCGTTGTCCCGCACATAAACATAGCGATGCCACTCGTCATCGGGCGCGGCCGGAGCCGGGCGGGTGACCGAGGCGCTGCCGCGGATAGTGAACTCTTCTTTCGGACGCGTGCCGCAATGCGGGCAGGTGATCAGGCTTGCCATTGGTCTCGTGCTCTCAATGCAGGTTCGGCTGCGGCCCCTTGCCGCCCTCGTCGATCGCGAAACCGCGCTCGAAACGGTCGAGCCGCAGGAAGCGGCTGACCTCGTGCGTCTCTCCCTTTGCGATCAGATGCGCGAAGCAGAATCCGGAGGCAGGCGTTGCCTTGAAGCCTCCGTAGTTCCAGCC
>JAGWJK010001064.1 GCA_028865845.1 Rhizobiaceae bacterium | reverse complement strand
AATCATCGGCGGCTGTGGTGGTCACAGCCCGCCCGCCGGTCTCGGTCATCGCCCAGGCCTCGACGATCGGAATGCGATAGCGCTCCTCGAATTCGATCTTATGGCGCGCGTCGACACCAGGTCCGAGCGCGAACTTGACCTTGTGCGCGCGCTCCGCCTCAACGACGGGGAGCTGAAGCAGGATCGCCGGGATCACGCCAAGGCAGTGAATGATCGTCGCTCCGGAATCGGCGATCGACGCCCACCAGCTACTGGCATGGAAGCGATCGAGGGGCACGATCGCGCCGCCTTTCATCATCATGCCGACCGCCGTGCAGCCGAGAGCGTTCATGTGGAACATCGGCAGGGGCGTCAGCGCGATTTCGCCGGCATCTTCCATGGCGGCCACGCCGCCCTGTGTGGTGTACCATTCGGCAAGGCCGATGAAATATCTGTTGGAGAGCATGCAGCCCTTCGGCTTGCCGGTGCTGCCTGAGGTAAAAAGCAGCGCGCACTCCGCATCAGGGCCACCCGGACGTGCCTCGTTGGAGGCAGGCAGTGGCGGGATCGCGTCCTGTGGCCCAATAACCGTCACCCTGCCCGGATCGATATCGCGAAGCTCGGTCAGCCTCTCGGGGACAGCGACCAGTAGCGGCGCCTCCGCCATATCGAGCTGAAACGACAGCTCGTCGCGACGCAAATCGGGGTTGATCGGAACGATCGAGACGCCGATGGCGTTCAGCGCCAGCCAGAAAGTGAAGAATTCCGGCCGGTTCTCGAGCAGCAGGGCAACCCGCGCGCCAAGTCCATATCCGGCAGCGGCAAACCTTTCCTTGAGAGCGGAAACATCCCTAAATACCTCGCCGTAAGTGTAGTGGAATCCCTGCGGCGCATAGCTCAAGCGGGCACTCGCCGGCGCCATGAGCAGCGGCGCGTCCGGCCGTGCCTTTGCCTGCATCTCGAACAGCAAATAGGGGGAATGCATCAATCTACCCTTCATGCCCGCTCGAGCAGGCCCTTGATGAGAAACATCTCGGCTTCGTGGATCGTGCCGAACTGGATCCATTCTGCATCCGTCTGCGTCTGCAGGCGCCAGGTCAGGAGCGTGATCACACATTTGTCGGCACCCATGCGCAACAGGTCTCCGGGTATCACCCGCGACATATTGCGGAACTGCATCGCCTCTTTCGAGCCGCCGACTTCGTAGTCGACCTGGAAGCGTTCACGATCGACATTGAGGCGCACATAGGTGGACTTGCCGGTGAAAATCGACGTGCCGCGGAACAGGCCGGGCTCGACCTCTGTACGGTCAAGGCTGCCCCATGCCCATCGCCCCTGCTTCAGCCCATCCGACATCAGCTCGAATGCGATGGCGGCGGGACGCTCCACCATGATGCTGCTTGAATGGCAATGCGGGTCCAGCATCGACTTTCCCTTCCAGCTCCAGCCATGTTGATACGGTCGTTTTCGCTAAACAGCATTTTAAGCATAAAATAACCTGAAAGACCGTCAATAGTTTTTTCGGTTTGAACGAAATTACGCCGCAATCTTTCAGCGAATTTGCCCGCGCTGGATTTCTCGCCACGTCCCGCGACATTGATTTTACAAGATATTTTCCGCCGATTGCCTGCCCGAATATCAAATTCTTTCGATGCGGAAATTTTAGGCTTGAAGTAGTTTTTGGCTCGTTCTACGATCCCCAGTAATTGCCAAGGGGAAGCCTCGGGAACAAGCGGCTACGACAGCAAAAATATAATCCTCGGCAAGATTGCAGGCTTGCGTTCAACAAACCGCCGCAGGTTCATCGGTCTCCAGCCGGTGTGCAAACCAGAGGGATCATAATGACTTTTGAAATAGACCGCAGAAATCTCCTGCAGATGCTTGGCCTTGCCGCCGTCAGCGGCTCGGTACTCTCGCGGGCAACCTTCGCTTTCGCGGCCGACAGCGACAGCGTCTCGATCGGATGGCCGAGCGACGTGCCGTCCTGGGACCCGAACCAGCGCTTCGTTCCGGATGCGCAGCCGATTTACAAGATGATCTTCGATCAGCCGCTCGATCAATCGCCCGACCTGAAGCTGATCGGCAACCTGATCACGAAATGGGAGCTGGCGCCCGACGGCCTGTCCATGCCCTTCGAGATCCGCAGCGACGTCAAGTTCCACAATGGCGACCCGATGACGCTCGAAGATTTCCAATACAGCTTCGTCGACCGCGTCAAATCGGGCCTGAAGCTCGATATCGCCAATTCCTGGCGAAACCTGACGGCGATCGAAGTCACCTCGCCCACCGCCGGCGTGATGAAGTTCTCGGCGCCGACCCC
>JAGWJK010000065.1 GCA_028865845.1 Rhizobiaceae bacterium | reverse complement strand
CACCAAAGAATCTTTCATATTGATCGATGCTGCCGAAGGTAGCTACTATTGCCTCACTCGGGGCGGCGCAGAAACAAGAGCTTTGAGTTTTGTAGCGGTAGACTTAGATCATGGCCGAACCTCTTCGTTAACCCGCACGAGTTGCGCTCGCCATAATATTGCACTTTAACATGCCGCTCCGTAAGACGACCAATCTCGGTAGCTGGCGCATTGTTATCTCCTTTGACACGGCAGTATCATTCGAAACTTCAATACACGCATAGTCAAGGTGCGAGGCAAACAGCGCTTGCCGTTTACAGCTACGTCAGCGCGACATTGGTGCAGTGACTCAATTGCTTACCTATTTAGCGTGGTCGATTACGATTGTTCGAGTATGATCGGGTCGCTCGCCATAGCGTGCTCTTTTGCCATCGCGTAGGGGCGTGTTACACACAGAACGAGCGCAACAACGAACCCCGCAACGCCAATTCCGGAAATCAGGTCAACAACGTAGTGCGCGCCTTCGGGGACGGCTGAAGATAACATCAGTACATTCAGGATGAGGACGGGCCAGCGAAACAACTTCATTGGCCACGCCGCCCAGGCACAAAGGATTGCGACCGCGGCATGGACGGATGGAAATGAAATGATGCCGCTGACATGACCGCGATCGAGAACGAAATTCGGATCGTTTCTGACCGCCAGAAGTTGCGCGGGAAAATCCACCCCCAAAGAGCCGTCTATATTCTTGAATTGATGAATGTCGATCGAGAGCGCAGTGTAGGTTCCGAGCGCCGGATACCAGATTGAGATAATATTGGCAAAGATGCAGATGAGCCCGTAGGCGGCCATCATCTGATATGCGCGGGCTGATTGCCCCGATACACCGAGGACGACCGGCAACAAGATAAGCTGCATACCGAACGTCCTATAAGCGATCCACAGCGTCTGCGCGAGCATGGCATGCGCATCGATGAACGCAATCAACGCATGCCAATCGATACCGAGATTTTGGTCCATCGCTATCAGGCGCTGGTCCTGCAGCGGCTGGTTGGCCATCGCCGCCACGTAAGCCATCACTATGATTGGCCCCGTCATCAACATGCCGAAGCCGATCGCTTCTACTACCGATCGAAGAGAAGGGATTTTGCGCCACGAACAGATGGGACTGAAAACAGCCACGACCGCGAGGGCGAAGGCGGAAAATTTGATGAATTCCATCGGATCGATTTTAAGACCGACCGCGCGCGCTAGGACCAAAGCGGATGGGTAACAAGCCAAGACAAGGCCCATCAGAAAATATCGCGCTCTCGAAGTTTCGCTCATGCTTCGCTCTCTAAACTTAAGTTTGACTCCTACTAGTTTCCCCGTAAATATTTCGTGCATACGGAGAGTAAGATTGAGATCAATTATACCATGGCGTTTATATTGTGATGTTGGTGAGCTCCGCCGACTTGGGATTTGCGGCCTTTCAAATCAGCTTCATGAAACGGACCGGTACGACATGGTCTCAAGCGGACGGGCGCCTGACCCTCGGCCGAGATTGGATCCGGTTTGCTCTTGAGCGGAATCGAACCGCGAACCCGTTGTGGCGCCGCCGCTACGACCGAGCGTTTCATGGAGCCTTTGATCTAACTGCCGGTCGGTTTGCGGGCTTTGGATCTTGGGCGATCTCATCGGAACCGGGGATCAATTCTTCTCGCTGGTTTTGTTCCACATCAAAGCCGCACCGACAGACGGTGAAATGCGAACGCAAAAAGTTTTCATCCGACCTTGAAATGCGTACTAATAGTTAGTACGTTTGCGTATGATATTGAGCTTTCGTGACAATGATACACAAAGGCTATTCGACGGGGAGAGGCCAAGGCGTGTCCCGGCTGATGTTGCCAAAAGAGCGGTACGAAAGCTCTTCCTTATCGATACTGCGACCAGGCTCGACGATCTTCGCGTGCCTCCGGGCAATATGCTGGAACGGTTGGACGGCGACAGATCCGGACAGTATTCGATAAGGGTCAACGATCAATGGCGCATTTGCTTCGAATGGTTCGATGGTGATGCGTATTATGTAGAGTTTGTGGATTACCACGGATAAGGAGCAGTTATGGCTAGAGAAATCCCCCTTCCTCATCCGGGTGAAGTGCTGAAAGAAGAATTCCTTGATCCCATGGGCATCTCCGTTTACGCGGCTGCCAAGGCAATCGGCGTCTCACGCAGTCAGCTGAACGACATCTGCCGAGGTGAGCATCGAATTACGGCTCCTATCGCACTACGGCTCGGCAAATACCTGAATGTCGACCCGCGCTGGTTCATGAACATGCAATCAAAGTATGATCTGGACGAGTCCAATGAAGCTCTTGCAGACGCACTTGCAGCAATTGAACCTTTCCAGCACGCCGCGTAGAATTCAAACAAGGATTTATTTCCGGCAAACGTCGGCCGCGCCTTTCGATTGCGTGGGATAACTTTCTATTATGGAACATCGGCGCATTTGACCATGATCGAACCTGCCGGCTGCTGTTGTTTCGACAAAACGGCCAAGGCCCAAATTAGGTTCGGAATCAGACATGACCCAATATGAATTCCGCCCGTTATTTAAGCAAGCGGCCCTTTATTTAAATAAGCACCAAGCTTAAGTAAGCCCGCTTAATTAGGCTGCGGACTCATGGCTGATGCGATCCATATCCTTGTGGCTGCGAGTTTGAGTGCCGCAAGGTAATTGTCTGCGCGGCGATCATAACGTGTGGCCAAGCCGCGCATCTGCTTGATGCGATTGAAGAAACGCTCCACGAGATTGCGCTGACGATAGGCCCAACTGCTAAAACTGAAGATCTGTTTGCGAGTGGCTTTCGCGGAGATGTTCGCCCAGCATTTCCGTTGCTTGGCAAAGTTACAAATTGCGTCGGTATCATAAGCTTTGCCAGCCAGAACTGTCGCGCCAGGCTGCAGGTCACTCAACGGCTTTTCTGCCATGAGCGCGTCAGCGGCCTGACCTGCTGTGAGATCCAGCTTAACCGGCCTGCCATCTGCATCAACAAGTGCATGGATCTTCGTTGTCAGGCCGCCGCGGGAACGTCCCATGCAAGGATCGGCAGAGCCCCCTTTTTCCATTGGCACCATGCTGGTGAACGCTGAGATTCGTCATGGCAGTCATCCTCCTGTCGATACGGCACTGAAGCACCTGCAGCGCTTACAACAAGTGGTGCCGAAGGAGCTAGCGCCGACACCGACCAGACATGAGCCATGTTCGGTCTCCACAGGTAGGGTGAATCCGGAAACGGGGAACGCCATTCAATCGCATACCTACCGATTCCCCTCGAGGGCATCGGTCCGCCGGCGACGGGCGGCAAGAATATGCCGCCGCATCAACATTTCCGCCAGCTCCGGATCCTTGTCTTCGATCGCGTCAACGACACGACGATGCTCGTCAACGGCTCGCAGCCTGCGCGGCCTATGACCGACCGGAGTACCCCTGTAAAGTTTCAGCAGGGGATAGAGTTCGCCGCAGAGCAAGTCGATCAGCATCGGATTTCGGCTGCATTGGGCGATGGCGACGTGAAAATCTTGGTCAAGCTGTTCATAAGCGCCGTCAGTCGTGTCCTGGGTGCCGTTCGAGCCGGCGCCCGGTCCGGTAACGGCAGCACGAAGCCGGGCGATATCGTCCTCGGTGGCGTTGATTGCCGCCATTCGCGCGGCCATGCCTTCAAGCGCCTCGCGAACGACGAATAGCTCAGCTAGAGCCTCGACCGTTGGCTTGATGACCCGGGGCCCCTGATTGGCGGATCTCGTAATGAGCTTTCTTTCCTGAAGGCGATGCAGCGCTTCGCGAAGCGGGCCGCGGCTAACGCCATAAGCGCGCGCCAACGCCGGCTCGCTGATCTTCGAGCCTGGAGCGAGCTCGCCACCGAGAATGGCCTCGCTGAGGCGTCGGTAGACCTGCTCCGCCAACGTCATTTCCTTGTCCGTCGTTTCCATGCCACCCCCATTGTGTTGACACTTCTATGCTTGAATGCGTATTTATCATCAGTTTTCGAATGAATCACCCCAAAAGTGTTGACAAATTAGGATGACAGTAGAATATGCCCAGCTATCGGGAGGATACAATGACTGCACCGCAATCACCAACTGCAGCCGCGAGGTTGCGCACGCTGCTGGCCGAGCCCGGCATCCTCATATGCCCTGGCGTGTTCGACGGCTATAGCCTCCGGCTCGTCGAGCAAATGGGCTACAAGACGGCGAATATCACCGGCGCGGGACTAAGTGAGAGCAATCTCGGCTGGGCCGATGTCGGCATTATGGGATATGCAGAAAACGTTCGTGCTTCCGCTGCACTCGCGGCCATCAGCACCATCCCCCTTTCAGCCGATGGCGACACCGGCTACGGCAATGCACTCAACGTCTATTTTACCGTCCAGGGATTTGAGCGTGCCGGCATCGCCTGCTTGCTGATCGAGGATCAGGTCTGGCCGAAGCGCTGCGGCCACATGGAAGGCAAGCAGGTGATCTCCGCCGAAGAACATGTCGAGAAGATCCAGGCGGCGGCCGAAGCCCGCAAGGATCCAAATTTCGTGATCAAGGCCCGCACGGACGCGACGGCGATCTATGGCCTGGATGAAGCCATCCGCCGCCTGAACCTGTATGCTGAAGCCGGCGCCGATATGTTGTTTGCGGACGCGCTGCGTACCGCCGAGGACATTGCCACGGTCGCACGCAATGTCAGCAAGCCTCTTTCCGTCAACATGGGCTTCGGCATTCGCCAGCGGTCGACCACTCCTCTTTTGTCGGCCCGCCAGCTGGAAGATATGGGGGTCAAGGCCGTATCCTATCCGCGCATGCTGACCGCGGCAGCTATCCAAGGCATGAAGAACGCGCTCGACATATTTGGTCAATCCATCCGCGAGGAGAGAGTGATTGAGCGGCCCGATCTGCTCGTGCCCTTCGACGATCTCAACGATCTGATGGGTCTGACGCAGCTCGAAGAACTCCAAAACACCTTCACGCCCATCCGGCGCGAGGCTTGAGTTAAGGAGTAGCGACGTGGGCAATTCGTTCCGAACACTCAGCACCCTGACTGCGGATATTCACTTTCACAGCCTGGACGCGCTCGGCAAAGCGCTCGACATCGACCTCAAAAAGATGCCGGTGTCACTGAAGGTGCTTCTCGAAAACCTGCTTCGCCATGAGGACGATGTTACCGTTTCGCGCGAAGACATTGCCGCACTTGCCCACTGGCCTGCAGAAGAGGCGTTGAGCCGTGAACTGGCCTTCCATCCCGGTCGCGTCCTTATGCCGGACTCGTCCGGCGTTCCGCTTCTGATCGATCTGGCCTCGATGCGCGACGCGATGGTCGCGCGAGGCCTCGATCCACGTCGTGTCGATCCCATGGTGCCGACCGAAATGGTCATCGACCACTCCGTGCGCGCCGATTACACCGGCACGACGGATGCCTTTGCCAGAAACCTCTCCAACGAACTTGAGCGCAACAAGGAGCGCTACGGGGTGGTCCGTTGGGCGATGTCGCAATTCAAAAACCTCCGCGTTGTGCCGCCTGGCAACGGCATCGTGCATCAAGTGAATATAGAATATTTTGCGCAAGTCGTTTCAGTCGCGCCGTACGCCGGAGGTCGGATCGCCTTCCCCGACAGCTTGGTGGGGATGGACAGCCACACGCCCATGGTGAACGGCATGGGCGTGTTTGGTTGGGGCGTCGGCGGAATCGAAGCGGCGACGGCGATGTTCAACCAGCCAGTGGGCCTGCAGACACCGCGGGTGATCGGCTGCCGTCTCGTCGGTACCCCTCGACCCGGAGTGATGTGCACCGATATGGTCTTGTCGCTCACGCGCTTTCTGCGCGCTTCCGACGTGCTGGCAGCCGTCGTCGAGTTTTGTGGTCCATCGCTGGAGCATCTAACGCTTCCAGATCGTGCTACCATTGCCAATATGGCGGCGGAATACGGGGCAACGATGGGGTTCTTTCCGGTCGACGCCGAGACATTGCGCTACCTCCGGCAGACTGGCCGCAGCGCCGAGCATGTCGACCTTGTCGAATGCTACGCCAAAACGCAGGGTTTGTGGCGTACCGATGAGCCCTCATTTCAGACGCTGCTGGAATTTGATCTTTCCACCGTCGAGCCGAGCTTGGCGGGACCTTCGCGGCCTGAAAGCCTCGTGTCACTCGCCGATGTACCAGATCGCTTTCGCAGTACCTACGCGGATTTGGGCACGGCTGAAGCCCCGGCTCCCGCCGTTGGATATACCACACGGCCTTTGCAGCACGGCGATATCGCCATTGCCTCGATCGCCTCCTGCACGAACACGGCAAACCCCCATCAGGTGGTTGCCGCTGCCCTGCTTGCCCGCAACGCCGTTGCACGCGGCCTGCGAGCAAAACCGTGGATCAAGACCTCGTTTTCGCCCGGCTCACGCGTAGTGCCCGCCATGCTCGACAAAGCAGGTCTCAGCCCTGCGCTTGACGCGCTGGGATTTAACGTCGTCGGCTTCGGCTGCATGAGCTGCGGCAGCAGCGCCGGCGCCCTTGCAGCCGATGTAGCGGCTGAAATTGCCGACCGCAAATTGGTAACGGCAGGCGTCATATCCACCAACCGCAACTTCGACGGACGCCTCAGCGCGTCTGTACGCGGCACCTTCCTCGGATCGCCGCCGCTGGTGATCGCTTACGCTCTGGCCGGCTCAATCCTGCATGACCTGACCGCTTCGCCTCTTGGGCAAGACCTCTCCGGAGGCGCCGTCTACCTTGCAGACATTTGGCCGACGGATGCAGAGATTCAGGAAGTTGTCACTGCCTCTCTGACCGAGGATCTGTTCCGCGACGCCTATGATGTTTTTGCAGATCCTGGACCGGAATGGTCGCGTATTCAGCTCGCTAAGGAAAACGTCTTTCCTTGGAATGAGAAGAGCATGTTCCTGCGTGCTCCGCCCTTTCTCGATCTGCCTGGCGAGACGGATGCGCCGATCGAAGGCGCTCGTATCCTGCTTCTACTCGGCGACGATATCACCACCGATCACATCTCTCCCGGAAACCTCATTCCAGCCAATACCGATGCCGGCATCTATCTGTCCGAACATGGGGTCGCACAGGAGAAGTTCGGCACCTACATCAGCCGCCGCGCCAACCACGAGGTCATGGTCCGCGGAACATTCGCCAATCTCCGACTGAAGAACGAGATGCTTCCTGGGCGAGAAGGTGGCTACACACGCCATCAGCCCGACGGCGAAATCATGACGATATTTCAGGCGTCGGAACGATATGCGGCGGAAGGCCGGCCTGTCGTGGTCGTTGCTGGTCGCAATTACGGCTGCGGTTCGTCGCGCGATTGGGCGGCAAAGGGTACCCGCCTGCTCGGCGTGAGGGCCGTCATCGCCGAGAGCTTCGAACGCATTCATCGCTCCAATCTCGTCGGAATGGGTGTTCTGCCCCTGCAGTTCCCGCCCGGTGTGAACCGGAAGACACTTGGCCTTACCGGGTCGGAAAGTTTCGATATTGCCGATATCTCCGCGGTTCTTATCCCCGGCGCGTTTGTGCCGGTGATACTTCACAGGCCGGGTGGAGACACCGATACGATCCATCTCCTCTCTCGTGTCGACACCAGGCGAGAAGCCGAATGGGTCTGCAACGGAGGTATCCTTCCTTATGTACTCAATCAGTTGGTAGCAGCATGACCTCAACACGTCCTACTCTAACCTCCCGCATATGCAACGAGATTGTCGCCGCGGCGGATGTTCCGCTGAGTGGAGAGGTTCTGCGCGCGGCGCGCCAGCTTTTCCTCGACGGCGTTTCCGTCGCCGTCGCCGGCGCGCGCCTTGAAGAGGCGCCGCGAGTGCTGCTTGAGCATTTCGAGGATCCGCTGACTGGCAATGGCGGGGGCACCAGCGCCAGCGTGCTCGGGTTGAACAGGAGACTCGGCACAGTACCTGCGGCGCTAGTCAACGGTGCATCGATGCACGTCCTTGACTTCGAGCCCATGTGGCTTCCGGCCACGCATGCCCTCTCTCCGGCGCTTGCCCCTACCCTTGCGCTCGGGCAGGCGCTTGGCGCTAGTGGCGCTAAAATGCTAAAAGCCATGGTCCTCGGCATCGAGATCCAGGGGCGTCTGCGCGAGGCCGCCGGTAAGCTGCAATCACATGAATTGCATTTTCATCCGCCGGGCTTCGTTGGACCGATCGGCGCAGCTGTCGCTGCCGGTTATCTCCTCGACTTCGACGCCGGGCAATATGCCAATGCCATCGGCATCGCAGGCTCCCGCTGCGGCGGCCTTTTCACCAATCTCGGCACGATGACCAAATCCAGCCATTGCGCCTATGCGGCCGCGATGGGTCTCGAAGCAGCACTTTTAACCCGGCGCGGGTTTACCGGCACCAAAACCCTTTTCGACCCCGCTCCCCAGAGTTACGGCGAGGCTTTCTATCCGCGTGGTTTTAATGGCGACGAGCTTCTGAACTTCGGAAAACCTTTCCGCGTCGTTGATCCGAGCTATGCGATCAAGATCTTCCCGGCGAAATTCTCGACCCATTACGCGATCACCGCAGCGCTGATGGCCCGTCCGCAAATATCCAATATCACCGCCATCAAGGCGATTCGCATCCAGGCGGCCGACGTGCCATCGAGTGATCGTCCTCATCCTGCCTCGGGCCTCGACGGGAAATTCAGCCTGCAATACACCGCCGCGACGGCCTTGCTGGACGGCAATGTCGGTCTTGCGAGCTTCACCGACGATATGCTGGCGAGGCCGGAGATACAGGCGCTCCTTGCCAAGATGCGCGTGACGCTTTCGCGTGAGATCCCGAGCATCTACACCGACGGTCGTCACCTCGATCTCGAAGTGGAGATGAACGATGGGCAACTCATTTCCACCCGTTGCGAGAGACCACGCGGCTCCTGGGGTGCACCGCCGATTACAGAAGAGGAGCATCATGCCAAGGCTCGCGATTGCCTGGCCACATGGCTGGCCCCCGAAAGCATCGATCGATTTGTAGAAGGCTGCGACCAGATCGAGGAACTGGACGCTGCGACGGTGTCCGCGCTCCTCGACCTTGCGAGCACCGGAGGCCACCCCACATGCTGATGATCGACAACGACGTTGTCGCCAAGGTACTGACGACCAAGGATTGCATCGACATTCAGGAACGTGCCTTTGCGGGCGTGCTGATCGGTGCATCGGTTTCGCGGCCGCGCCTCGATACCTTCATGCCAGCGGCTGACGAAGATTCCTATTACCGTTTTGGATCTGTCGAGGGCGCCGCAGAAGGTGTTCACGCCGTCAGATTGAAATCCGATGTCATGAGCTGGCCGAGTCGAGCTGATGGGAGTTCGTCTGAAAAGAAGTATTGCATCCAGCCCGGCACATATTGCGGCCTGGTGCTTTTGTTCAGCACGGCAAACGGCGAACCGCTGGCGATCATAAACGACGGGCATCTGCAGCATATGCGCGTCGGCGCTGCCGCCGGCCTCGGCGCAAAACTGCTTTCACGGCCCGAGTCGCGGCAACTCGGGCTGATCGGATCAGGCGGCATGGCCGAAACGCTGCTGGAAGCCATGGTCGCTGTCCGGCCGATTGAGACGGTGCGCGTGTACAGTCGCAGCGAAAGTAACCGCAGCGCGTTTGCCCAGCGGATGGCCGAAAAGCTTGGCATTCGCATGGATGCGGTCGACAGTGCGTACGAGGCTGCCGAGGGCGCTGACATACTAGGGGCTGCAACCGATAGCATGTCGCCCGTCGTGGAGGCCGAATGGCTAAAGCCGGGCATGCATGTTGTCGGAATCGGCCCTCTCGATCTTGCGCCGGAATGCGAGGAGCGTATCGACCTCGTCGTGCGTCAGGGCGAAGAGGCCTTCGATATGCCGGAGAGTGGCTGGTTTCGCCGTGATCTCGGCCATAGCCGCAGCGCTTTCGTTGGCGGAAGTCCCGAGGAGCAGCGCCGCCTGCCGCCGGTCAAGCGTAAGCAGAGCTCCACGCGCGTATGGCCGTTCTATGCCGACGTTATTTCCGGCAAGGCCAACGGACGGACCAGCCCGGATCAGATCACGCAATATCGGCCCGTTGGCAACTGGGGCATCCAGTTCGCCGCCTGCGGCGCCCTTGCCTATCGCGAAGCCAAGGCCCGCGGTCTCGGTCGCGAATTGCCGACAGAATGGTTTGTCCAATGCATAAAGAACTAGACCAGCCAGAACGCGCTCCTCTGCCTGTGATCAGCATTGCAGGGAGACGTATGGCCGTCGATCTCCCTCATCTTGCCTTCGCGACCGCGATTGCCGCCTGGTGCATCTGGTACGGGATCGACGCCTGGCGTGCTCAGCAGACCGTCGCTAATCTCATCATGATCGTGCCGGCGACCATCGGCGGCCTCATACTGTATTTGGTCGTAGCGTTCGGATGCTTCCACGGTCTAAAGGCCGGCCAGGCCGAAGTCTTGTGCGAACGCGGCAAGCTCGAAAAGGGTAAAGGCCCGAAGATTGCCGGCACAATGGCGATGCTGATCGCTTTCGTCATCGTCGGGCCGACGGTCGGTTTCGACGTTGCATGTCTTCTTTATATCGGCGGCATGCTGCTGTTTCTCGGCGAACGACGCCTGATCCCGTTGATCTTGATTCCGGCGATTTTCTGCGGCCTGGCGATCTATTGCTTCAGCCAGATCCTCTATACACCGCTGCCGCTCTTCTTCTTCGGAGGAGACAACTGATGATCGATTTCGACGCACTCATGTCGGCATTCCATCTCCTGGGTAGTTCCTGGGAGCCTTGGATGGTCGTGATACCCGGAATCCTGATCGGCCTCGCGGTTCATGCGGTGCCGGGCTTGACCACTTCGATGGCACTGGCGATTTGCCTTCCGCTTATACCCTACATGGATTTCCTGCAGGCGCTGATCTTCATGACGGCGATGTATGGCGGCGCACTGTTCGGGGTGGCCATCCCGGCAGTTCTGCTGAACGTTCCAGGCTCGGCTGCGGCCGTCGGGACCACCTTCGACGGCTTCCCCATGGCACAGGCCGGCAAACACAATGAAGCGCTTGGACTGGCACTTTGCGCATCCTGCCTCGGCCAAGGGCTTGCCTATCTGATCTTGCTTGTGCT
>JAGWJK010001063.1 GCA_028865845.1 Rhizobiaceae bacterium | reverse complement strand
GAAGCGCGGCCCGGCGGGCTTTTGACGCCGCAGGGCAAGATCCTGTTTGATTTCATGATCTGGCGCGACGGCACAGGCTTCATGCTCGAAACCGACACAGCCCAGCGCGACGGCCTTTTGAAGCGGCTGACCATGTACCGTCTGCGCGCGCCCGTCGAGTTTGCCGCAGGCATGACAGAGGGCGTCACCGTGGCTTGGGGCGATGATGTCGCTGATGGTCCCAGGGACAGCCGTTTCGCCAAGGCGGGGATCGCACTGACGCGTACGCCCGGCCACCACGGCGACGATGAAAAGACCGCCTACGACGCATTGCGCATCGCCAACGGCATCGCGATCTCGGGCGCGGATTTTGCCCTGCAGGACGCGTTTCCGCATGATGTGTTGATGGATCTCAACGGCGGCCTCGGCTTCCGCAAGGGCTGCTATGTCGGCCAGGAAGTGGTTTCCCGCATGCAGCATCGCGGCACGGCGCGCCGGCGCGTCGTGACCGTGGCTGGTTCCGCCGACTTGCCCGCTGGAGGCACGGAGTTAACGGCAGGCGGCAAGCCGATCGGTACGCTCGGCTCCGTCAACGGCACCGCCGGTCTCGCCATCGTTCGCATCGATCGCGCAGGCGAAGCCATCGCCACCGGCACGCCGATCCTTGCCGGAGACGAAGCCGTGTCGCTGGCGCTTCCCTTCTGGTCCGGCCTCGCCTTCCCGAATAGCGCCGACGAGGCTTCTGCGTGACAGCGGCAGCGACACCGCGCGCCTGGCAGCGCATGCTTTCCGGCCGCCGGCTCGATCTGCTCGACCCTTCGCCGCTCGACGTCGAGATCGGCGATATTGCCCACGGCCTTGCGCGTGTTGCGCGCTGGAACGGCCAGACCTCGGGCGATCACGCCTTCTCCGTGGCGCAGCACAGCCTCGTGGTCGAGGCCATCTTCGGCCATCTCAATCCGGCAAGCCCGGACGAACTGCTGGCGGCGCTGCTGCATGACGGGCCGGAATATGTCATCGGCGACATGATTTCCCCGTTCAAATCCGTGGTCGGCGGCGACTACAAGGCCGTCGAGAAGCGGCTTGAGGCTGCGATCTACCGCCGTTTCGCGCTGCCGCCGCATTGCGCTCCGACGCTGAAGGCAAAGATCAAGAAAGCCGATACCGTTTCCGCCTATTTCGAGGCGACGCTGCTTGCCGGCTTTACCCCGGAAGAAGCCCGCAAATTCTTCGGGCAGCCACGCGGCATCACCAAGGACATGCTGCCGATCGAACCAGTGCCGGCAATCGAGGCGCAACGGCTTTTCCTCGAGCGCTTTGCGGCGATCGAAGCCGAGCGCGTCTCAGCGGCGGGAATTGAGGCATGACGGCGATCATCGTATCGCCGCTTGCACGCATCGCGGAAATGGCCGTTCGCCATGGCGCGCGTGAAATGATCAGCCTCATGGCCAAGGAGCAGGCGTTTCACCGCCCTGCCGTGATCCGTGCGGAGCGGCACCTGCTTCTGAACATGAATGACATCAGCTTTGCCGGCACCGGCGATCTCGTCGCGCCCCAGGAAGCGCATGTGCGCGAGATCATCGATTTTGCGCGGAATTGGGATCGCGCGTCGCCGCTTCTCATTCATTGCTGGATGGGCGTGTCGCGGTCACCGGCAGCGGCCCTGATCGCCGCGCTTGCGGTCGAGCCGCAGCAGGACGATCTGGCGCTGGTGCGCCGCCTGCGGGCCGCCTCGCCCTGTGCGACACCCAATTCGCGCCTGGTCCAGATCGGCGACGATCTGCTTGGCCGCGGCGGCTTGCTGGTCGGCGCCGTCAAGGCGATCGGCCGTGGTGCCGACGCGGACGGCAATGCGCCATTCATGCTGCCGCTTTCCCTTGAGGATGCGCAAGGCTGAACGGAAAACGGAGACTGCGTCGGCCGCAGTCTCCGTTTGTCTTTGGGCTTTCAGAGAAAGCTATCAGGCGGAAACGCCGGCAACGCTGTCCGACGAGTCGATGTCATACTGGCCGTAGGTGTTCTGGTAGGCGGTCATCGAGGCCTGCATCTCGGCCAGGAAAGTTTGCAGTGCGTTTTGGCTATCGCTGCTGCCGGTGCTGCTGCTATCACTGCCGTCGCTGGAGGTCTGCTCCAAGGAGAGCATATCGGCAGCGGATGCGTCCGACGACTGGAGGACGTTGAGACCTTCGGAGAACTGGTCTTCGTCCAACGATCCCGAACCCTGCGTGTCGAGGCTCTTGAACAGGTTTTCTGCGTCGCTCGCACTCATGTCCTTCGGGCGGCCGGCAACGAATTCGTCGGCGGAAACCTTGCCGTCGCCATT
>JAGWJK010001062.1 GCA_028865845.1 Rhizobiaceae bacterium | reverse complement strand
TTCGCCAACCCGAACTCAGCGCCGGAATCCGCAAAGCGCGCTCCAACTGATCGCGGGGATGACCCGGCTTGTAAAGCAGCGCATTGATCTCGGCTACGGTCATCCCCTCCGGCCCCGATGCCACTTGCACAACTTCGTCGCCCGCCTGGACCTCCCCTTCCTGGATCACGCGAAAATAAAAGCCGGGCCTGCCGTGCTTGACGACGAGCGCCGCCATTTCCGGGACGTCCATGCGGATTCCGAGGCGATAGCAGGTAACCCTCGGCTGGGTGACCTCGAAAACGGCGCCGCCGACGCGATAGCGATCTCCGATGCAGACATCCGCGTCGGCCAAGCCGTCGACGGTGAAATTCTCGCCGAACTGGCCGTAAACGAAGTCGCTTCGGCCAAGATATTTTTCCCAATATTTATAGGATTCGGTCTGGTAGACGAACACGGCACGCCTCTCGCCGCCATGGCCGGCGCGGTCGGCCTGACCGTCGCCGTCGATGTTCAGTCGGCGCACCATGCGCGCACCATCCACCGGTGCTTTCCAGATCGCGGTATTGACGGTCTTGCCCTGCCAGACGATGTCGCGCGGCAAGCCCACATTGACGGATAGCAGGCGCACCATGGCATTTGCCTCCCGAGAATTACGACCAAGCGCTATATTCGACGATGTGAACAGGACCGCAGCTTATCCCCTCGTCCGACACTACGACAACCCCACCCATCTCCGAAAGGGACGCCTTGCGATGCGACAACGCTCCCTTCGAACGCGCCGTCAATCCGAACTCTTCATCGATATACCAGCGGCCTTCTGACCAGCCCGAATTTCGTCCTGCCAATGAACAACCGAATGTGGCTTCGATCTATTATACGGTGGTGTCGACGAAATCCGGTTTGCGAAGGCCGACTTTCAAAATCGCACTGAAGAGACGAACTGCAGCATGGAAGTTTCCGCTGATGAACATGCAGTAACATGAGCATGGCATCGCCTCGGTCACTCCATAGCGTTCACAAAGAGGCTTTTTCTTCGCCGCTCCCTTGATGAAACGATACGGATCGTTTATATGAAGATCACACCTTAAATCCGATCGATTTGAGGAAATCTCGTGAGCCAATTTGGCTCTCGCAGCCCCGATTCGACGCGCTCCGACAGGCTGAACATCCCGACGCAATAAGTCCAGCGATGCTTCAGACCGTGACGAGCGCACGCCGAGGGAAAGACTAGCGCGCGGCTGCGTGACCGAATTTCCGAACGACCGTGGAAGATTTGCAGAACGGTGGACGTTGAGTCCTTTGAAAGGGATGAAGAAAATGGCCTGGATGAGAAATAAGAGGCAATTAGACAAGCAACCCACAAATTTGACCAATGTGACGGCACTGGTCTCGGGCGCGCAGGCGACCGTTGCCGCGCCGACAGCCCCTCCCAGCACCGGCGCTTCATTGATCGTTCCGGCATCTGCGATTTTGATTGCGCTTACTGCCGTCGCTGCTGCGGGGACGAATTGGGATTCCTGGATCGCAAGCCGGGCGATCCAAACGACAGACGATGCGGCGGTTTACGCGGACGTTTCCGCGATCAGCGCCCGCGTCAGCGGTACGGTGGAAGCGATCTCCGTCCATGACTATGACCACGTCAAGGCCGGCGACCTGCTGTTTTCGATTGATCGCGCGCCATACGAAGTGGCGGTGCGTGCCTCGAAGACGAAACTGGAAGCAGCCCGCGCCCAGCTTGAGAACAATACAAGCCAGAGCGCGTTCCAGCGCGCCCAGATCGACGTGGCGCTCGCCCAACAGCAGGCTTCCGCGGCTGACGAGACCGAAACCGAAAAGGAGCTCGATCGCCAGCTTAGACTGGCAAACGAGGATGGCGCCAGCTCGAAGCAGACGCTGGAAAAGGCAACGGCAGCACATGAACGGGCGCTCGCCAATTCGAAGATGAACGAAGCGACGGTCGCCGCCCAAAAGGCGCAACTGGACGTGCTTTCAAAGCAGCGAGATGCGCTCAGCGCGAATGTCGACACCGCCGCCGCGCAAGTGGCAGCGGATGAACTGGAGCTCAGCTACACCGACATCCGTGCGCCCATCGACGGTATCGTTGCGAGGCGAAACGTTCAACTTGGCACATATGTCTCTACGGGCACGAACCTGGTCTCCATCGTTCCCCTACCGAAAATCTACGTTCTGGCAAATTACAAGGAAAGCCAGTTGGCCTCAGTCCGAGAAGGACAGCCGGTCGATGTCTCCGTCGACATGCTCCCCGGGGAAAGCCTCAAAGGAACGGTTACGAAGATCTCGCCGGCAAGCGGTTCGACTTT
>JAGWJK010001061.1 GCA_028865845.1 Rhizobiaceae bacterium | reverse complement strand
GCTCACCGCCTCGTCGCGTCCGGTCGATTTCAGCCGCGACGGCTTCGACGTTGCCATCCGCGTCGGCGCAGCCCCCTGGCCGGACGGCGCCGATGTCGTCCCTCTGTTTCCGGAGCAGACAGGGCCGGTGCTCGCGCCATCGCTGACGGCAGCGGCCACGCGAAATTTCGACGGTGTCGCCCTGCTCCACACCCGAACGCGGCTTCGGGCTTGGAACGACTGGCTGTCGCGATCGGGCGCCGCTGTCGATGGCGGCCCCCGCGTCGAATACGAGCATTTCTATTTCATGCTGGAAGCGGCAAGTGCCGGGCTTGGCGTCGGCATCGCGCCATGGCCTTATGTCACTGAAGACATCAGGTTCGGCAAGCTGACTGCGCCCTTCGGCTTTATCGAAAGCGGCCACGAATATGTGGCGCTGCGCCGCGCACGGCGAAACCGAAAATCGTCGCTGTTTTGCGACTGGCTGCAGAGGGAGGCGCGCGATTTTGCGGTATCCCATCCCGCAACGGGACTTCCGGTGGTGAAATAGCTTCAGGAGCGCTGATAATGGGCGAGGCTGAGATAGGGCTTGCGGGGCCCTCTGACGTGCCAGATCTCGGCCCAGGCGTTCAGGCTGCGAAAGAACAGGCGTCCGGTGTAATCGTCGGCGCCGCATCGATGCTCAAGACGCTGCGACGCAGCGTAGCCGACGCGGACGAATTCACGAAAATCGGGAAAATCAACCGCGACCTCATCGCCTTCGCGGCGTAGGCGATAGGTCCGGCTGCTGCGTAATGCTAAAGAGCCATGGTGCGTATCGCCATGTTCCTCGAAGTGCGCCGGCGTGATGAAGGCCTCACCCTCGAACGTCACGATACTGGCGGTGAAGCGGTCGATGATCTTCCGCCGCACCTGCCAGGTTCCCATGAAATCTTCGAGGCGATGAACTGCCTGCAACGTCGTTGATGCCTTACGAAGCCGCGCCCGACACCTGCCGTACTGGAAGCTTCCAGCCGGGGCGGACGAAGTGGCAAGTGTAGCCGTTCGGAATGCGCTCCAGATAATCCTGGTGCTCCGGCTCGGCTTCCCAGAAGGGACCAACAGGCGCAAGTTCGGTCACGACCTTGCCCGGCCACAGGCCGGAAGCCTCGACGTCGGCGATCGTATCGATTGCAACCCGCTTCTGCTCTTCGCTCGTATAGAAGATCGCAGAGCGATAGCTTAAGCCCCGGTCGTTACCCTGGCGGTTCAGCGTGGTCGGGTCGTGAATCTGGAAAAAGAACTCCAGTATGGTACGGAAGCTGGTCTTTGCCGGATCGAAGATGATTTCGATCGCTTCCGCATGGGTGCCGTGATTGCGATAGGTGGCGTTGGCGACGTCACCGCCGGAATAACCGACGCGCGTCGAGACCACGCCGGGGAAGCGGCGAATGAGATCCTGCATGCCCCAGAAGCAACCGCCTGCCAGTACAGCACGTTCCGTAGTCATTGGATATCCTCCACCTGGTTGAGATAGGCACCATAGCCTTCCGCCTGCATCTGGTCGCGATGCACGAAGCGCAGGGATGCCGAGTTTATGCAGTAACGCAGTCCGCCGCGATCGATCGGACCGTCGGGGAAGACATGGCCGAGGTGACTGTCGCCGTGGCTCGAGCGGACTTCGGTGCGGACCATGCCGTGCGAAATGTCCCGCAGTTCATTGACGTTGGCGTCTTCGATCGGCTTGGTGAAGCTCGGCCAGCCGCAACCCGAATCGTATTTGTCGGATGAGGCAAACAGCGGCTCTCCGGATACGATGTCGACATAGATGCCCGGCTGCTTGTTGTTGAGCAGCGCGCCGGTGCCTGGACGTTCGGTACCGCTCTGCTGCGTCACGCGGTATTGTTCCGGAGTGAGCTTCGCGATGACCTCAGGATTCTTGCTGTAGTTCGTCATGACAGATCTCCTTGTCCCCGACCATAACAATTGCTTCGAATAGCTCCAGTCCGAATTCGAACTTGTCCGGTGGATGCGATCGGATGATTGCTGAGGCTCCCCGTCATCGGATGGCGCGACAAGTCGAAATCGCGCCCGACACTGCCTCGAAACAATCTGCCTTTGTCGGTTGCGCCAGATGTATGTCGTGTCATGGCGATTTACAACGGAGCGGACGGGTCGATAACAATATCGTGCACGATAAAATAGGGAATAATGCAGTATGGCGGGCGCCCCGCCATGCGCGCCGCGTCATCGGCGGCCGGGATGGCCGGTTAATTCACATAGACGCTCCGCCAATCACTATGCGCGCCGATAGCCAGGCCGGCCTCGTCAAATAGATGAACGAACGGCT
>JAGWJK010001060.1 GCA_028865845.1 Rhizobiaceae bacterium | reverse complement strand
AGGAAACCATCGAACGCACCTCGCCCGACATCGTCGTCACGCATTCCTGCGGCGCGAAATGGAACGGCGATCTGATCGTCATGAATGCGGAGGAGACGCTGGATGTCGTGCGCCTCGCACCGCAATCCATTGTGGTCGCAACGCATATGGAAGCCCTGGACCATGCGACCGTCAGCCGTGACGATCTGCGCAAGGCAGCCGAAGACCAAGGCGTCGACCCGGCAAAGTTCCTCATCCCGGCCGATGGCGAGGTTCTGACCTTTGCCGCTGCGCGCGACTGACCTGCCCCTTGGGTATCAGATGGCGTGGCGAGAGAAAGCCCGGCGCGCCAATCTCAAAACGGAAAACGCCGGGCGATTGGCCCGGCGCTATGATCGATTGAAATCTGTTTCCCATCAGGAATTTCAGGCGGCGTAGGCCCTGCCCACACCCGCATCGTAATAGCCGTCATACTCGCCATCACCGGTCCGGAAGCGATCGATCTTATCGGACAGCATGTCGACGCGCTGGCGCAGACCGTGGATTTCGGCGTTGTTTTCCTCGACCATCGCCGCATTGCGCTGCGTGATGAGCTCGACCTCGCCGACAGCACGCGTCACTTCCTCGATGCCGGTCGACTGCTCGGCCGTCGCGGCGGAAATGTCGGAGACGAGCTTCTGCACGCCGGTGACATGAGTGATGATCTCTGCCAGCGCCGAGCCGGTCTGCTCGACCAGCTGCACACCGTTCTGCACCTGCGCCGAGCTGGCGGAAATCAATCCCTTGATCTCCTTTGCGGCATTGGCGCAGCGTTGCGCCAGCTCACGCACTTCCTGGGCGACGACGGCAAAGCCGCGACCGGCCTCACCCGCACGGGCGGCTTCGACACCCGCGTTCAAGGCAAGCAGGTTGGTCTGGAACGCGATCTCGTCGATGACACCGATGATGGTGACGATCTTTTCCGACGAACGGTTGATTTCACCCATGGCGCCGACGGCCTTGGCGACGACCTCGCCGGATTGCGTCGCATAGGCCTGCGTCTCGTTGACCGAGATGGCGGTCCGCTTGGCGCGATCGGCGGTGGCGCGCACGACGTCGCTGAGGTGATGCAGGGCGCGCGAGCTTTCTTCGAGGGCTGCCGCCTGCTGCTCAGTGCGGCGGGCAAGATCGTCGGCCGAGGTCGCGAGGTTGCCGGTGCCGCCCTTGATCTCTTCGGCCGTGTGGCGAACATCGGTCAGCGTCTCACGCAGCGCTTCGATCGCATGATTGTAGGTGAAGGCCATTTCAACGAAGTCGGCGGACAGATCCTCGCGCATGCCCTCTTCCAGATTGCCGTCGGCAAGCTTGGACAGAACATCGGCCAGCGCGTTCAGCGCCTGCTTCTGCTCGGCCTCGATGCGGGCGGCATCGGCAGCGCGGCGCGCGGCCTCTTCTGCCGATAGGGCGCGGGCGGTCTCGGCCTCGCGTTCAAGGCGGACGTTCTCAACGGCGGCATCGCGGAAGACGGTGACCGAGCGCACCATGTCGCCGATCTCGTCGCCGCGGTTGCGGCCGTCGATCGCCACTTCCAGATCGCCGCTTGCAAGCCGCGTCATGATCTCGGTCACCCGCTTCAGCGGAGCCCGCAGCGTCTCGACCAGCATCAGGCCGCCGACGATGGCGAGCAGAGTGCCAAGGATCATGGCGATGACGGATACGTTGGCCGACTGTTCGCTATCTTCCTTGCCGATTTCCTGCGCCTGGGCGACGAAGCTGCGCAGCGACGTCATGGCATCGGCAAGCAGACCGTTCGAACCTACGCGGGTCGTCTTCCAGTCCGCAGCGGTCTGCATGATGTCGGCCGAACCCTTGGTCAGGCTATCGGCAAGCGGCTTAATGTGAGCGGCGAAGTCCCGCATCGTCGCATTGGTCTGGCCGAGCGTGGAAATCTGCGCAGCCGCATCCTGGATGTCCTTGAGATCGGCGAGAACGGCGTCGCGGGAAGTGTTGTCTCGAACATTTTCCATGCGCGCCGTATGCAGCGTCAGGCGATCGATCGCGCTCAGCGCGACATCCACATGGTCCAGCAATGCCTTCTGCCCGTCGATGATCTTGTCGAGGCTGACGAAGCGATCGGCGGCGGTATCGCTGTTCTTGGCGGATTGCAGCGTCATGTCGCCTTCGATCTTCACGAAGGCCTGCAGGATCGGCCCCATGGCATCCACCTTCTGGTCGGCCGTATCGCTTCCCTTCAGGACGGCATCGAGCTTGTTGGCGGCATCGGCGGCGCTGTTGACAAGCGGTGCACCGCGCTTCGAAACCAGTGCCTGCGACGTTGCGACCTGCTTCAGAA
>JAGWJK010001059.1 GCA_028865845.1 Rhizobiaceae bacterium | reverse complement strand
AGACGGGTATGATGGCGAATTTTATGTCTCCTCGATCCGGCTCGATGGCGGTGCGCGATTGGCTCGGCCAAGCGCGCTCAATAGCAATGGCGATTTTGAGGCCGAACTCTTCCGGCGCATCGTCGCCGTCATCGAAGACGACCGAACGTCTGCCGGGCGTCATGCCGCTGAACTGTTCGCCAGAGAGCTCGAACAGTCCACAGAGCCGGATTATCGCTTGATGAGAGGCAGACATCGGGAAAAGGCCCTCACTTCGATGGTGTGTCGCCCATGAGTTCACCTTCGCTGACCTCATCGGAAGATGGAGAACTTTATTACCGCCGACAATCGTTGAGAAATGTTGTCGCCAGCGCTGGCTACCGGTCCGGCAAAGTTGCAATCCGGCGACGATCGGCTAGCTTGCCGCCATCTTGCAAGAAGGGGTTTCCAATGAGGTGCCTATCCATTCTCATTGCTGCGCTGCTGGTCTCGATCTTGGCGGCCCATGCTCAGCCCGAGAGGATCATGGAGATCGCCCGGCAATATGGAGCCGGCTCCGCGCTCGCCGCCAATTGTCCGAACCTCACGCTCGACCAGCAGAAGCTGGAGGCGTTTTTCGACGCCGAAGGCGTCTACAGAGCAGATCTCACCGAAGGCACGCCTTTCCGCGCTCAGGCGGATGCGAGCGCCAAGGAGACGCTCGCCAGGCTCAGCAGCCTGGCGCAGCCGGGCAAGAAAAACCGCAAGCAGGTCGAGACCCGCGCCTGCAATATGCTTTTGGATGTCATCCATGCAAACGGCAGTCTGCTAAAGGGGTTGCTCGCGCCGAAATGATGCAGGTACGGTACGGTCACGCATCCCAGCAAGCGCGGGTGGACAGGTCATTGCTGCCTGCCGGCCGCTTCCTTTTTCGGCGCCAGCACGAAGTCATGTTCGACATCCCAGAACTCGCCTGAAAATCCGTACTCTTTTGCCCTTGCTGGATCGTCCGTGCGTTTGAACTCCGCAAGCAGGCTTTCCTTCACGCCGAAAACGGCGTCGGAGTTGATATAGGGATCGTCAGGATCGAAAATGTGGGTCACCAGCGTCTCGTAGCCCTTGGCCTTGATGATGTAGTGCAGATGCGCCGGGCGATAGGGATGCCGCCCGAGATGGCCGAGAAGTTGGCCGACCGGACCGTTGTCGGGAATCGGATAATATTTAGGCTTCACCGCCCGGAACCAATAGCGGCCGTCCACGCCGGTTCGGAAAACACCGCGCAGATTGAAATCCGGCTGGATGCCCTGCTGCTGCACGTCGTAGAAACCTTCGTCGTTCGCCTGCCAGACGTCGATCACCGCATTTTCGATCGGCTTGCCATCCGTGCCAAGAATGCGGCCGGAGATAAACATATCCTCCCCTTTCTGGTCGAGGCAGATGTTGGCGCCCATCTCCAGCTCCGGCGCACCTTCGACGTGGAATGGCCCCAGCACAGTGCTCTCTGAAGCGCCAGAAGGCTTACGATTGTTGATTGCGTCGACCAGCATGGAAACGCCGAGAACGTCGGAGAGCAAGATGAACTCCTGCCGCCACTCGTTGCAGATCTGCCCCGTGCGGGTCAGAAACAAAATGGCCTGCAACCACTCGTCCTGCGTCGGCTCGATCTCCTTCACCGCTTCGTGCATCTTGCGGGTGACAACCTCCATCACCTGCTTCAGCCGTTCGTCCTTGGCATGTCGGTTTCGGCCGGTGACGACCTCGACCGAATTCTCCTCGGTGAAGAAGCCCTTTTCATGCGCGTCCATATCTGCCTCACTTATTCAGAATTGATGTCAGAACCCGGCGCAGCTCGGCAACGGGATCGTCGGCAAGCGTTTGCTGCCGCCATGCAACATGATGGTCCGGCCGGACGAGCAGGATGCCGCTATCTCCCACTTCGCGGGCCCTTGCCCAATCGCCGGTGAAGTCCTGCCAGTGCTGGCGCGGGCCGATCGTGTGAGCGGCGATATCGATGCCGAATTCTTTGCTCAGCACCTTTGCCGCATCGATCCAGCCGCGGCCGCCGATGCCGGTCAGAATGCTGAATTTGCCGTGCCCGGCAAGATCGAGCGTCGACACCTTGGCACCGCTTTCGGAAAAGACCCAGGCATGCGGCAGGCGAGCGCCCGGCCAGCTCGTCGGCTGGCAATGCAGTTCCGGATCCTTGGCGAAGGCTGGCTCCGGTTCTCCATCGGTCTGCACGGCGGCCGAACGATATCGCTGGTTCATCTCGACGCCGTGGCAATCGAATTCGTAAACCTTGTCGGCGATAGCCTTGCGGATGGCGGCGCGCTGCTCCTCGGCTGCCGGAGTATC